>JALGUI010000515.1 GCA_029820915.1 Candidatus Zipacnadia bacterium
CGCGGCTTCATCGGCGTGGCCGATATCGACGACGACGGCGCGGTGGAATTCCTGGACATCGGGCTGTTCCAGATCGGCATCGAGGTGTGCGACTACCGCGACGGCGAGCTCGCGCTGCTGTGGGGGGATAAGATCGAGCTGGACATCTTCGCGCACCCGAGGATCGTGAACACCCCCTTCGACGCCCTGTGCGATATCGACGGCGACGGCAACCACGAAGTCATCTACAACATGTACAACGACCACGGCGACGACCAGTGGCACCTGGTGATCCGCGACGCCATCACGGGTGACGTGCGGTGGGACATCCCGAAGGTGTTCCTGAACGACTCCGTTGACCTGGACGGGGACGGAGTGCGGGAGCTGGTCGGGATCGAGACTCAGGGGCGCTTCTGCCAGGGCTTCGCGCCGGCCTTCATCGCCCATCTGGGCCCGGACGGGCTGGACAGACTGTGGACCCATGACGCGACCCGCTGGCCGCTGAGGCCCGTGCTGCACATGCCACGCGACCGCAGCACGTACCGGTCGGCGGGCGGCGCCGTCCAGGTGTGCCGGGGCGATCTCGACGGCGACGGCCGCCCGGAGCTGATGTTCAGCGAAAGGCCGGGCGGAACGGGGACGCCCGAGCGGTTCAGCACGGTGGGTCTCGATGAGGGCGGCGTCTACCGGACCGGCTGGACGCTGGAGGCGCCGGTCAGCACGCGCAATGCGGTGCGGGCCATCGCGGACATCGACGAGGACGGCGCGGATGAGGTGCTGCTGGAGTGGCGCTCGAACGGCCGCGACACCCCCGAGGCCATCGGCACGGGGGCGAGCCTACGGATCGTGAGCCGGCAGCCGCTGATGCCGCGCCTGGGCCCGCCGATCGCCGCGGACATGCACGGCCAGGGCCGCCTCACGGTGCTCGCCACCTCCGCGGTGGACGAGATCGTAGCCATCGCGCCGCCGGCGGCATCGGAGCCCGGTGGCGAGCCGCGCGAGCTGTGGCGGCGCCCCGGCCGCGGCACCGCGGGCACGAACTGCCTGGCGGCGGCCGACCTGACCGGCGACGGCACGTGTGAGGTCCCGGTCGTCGGCGAGTCGCCCACCGGCCAGGGCCGGGTGACCGCCCTCAACGGCGATGGCGAGCCCCTGTGGCACGTGGACTTCGATGACATCCACGGTCAGCGCTACATCTTCCGCATGGGCGGGATCACGCACCTGTTCGTCGGGCGCCTGACCGACCCCGAGCGATGGGACGTCTACGTCTCCGTGATGCGCAGCATCATGCACAGCGATGTGGGCCTGGCGCTGCGGGGCACCGATGGCGAGATCCTGTGGCGCCGGGAGAAGGCGGAGAACATGGGCTACGCCGGCAGCGGCCTGGCCTTCGCGGACACCGACGGCGATGGCCTGGACGAGATCTTCTGCGGCTACCCGATCTGCTACTGGAAGGCCGACGGCCGGACCGGCGAACTCGCGTTCTTCAAGAACCCCGGTGACGTGCTCCCCGGCTGGCCGGCCTACGCGGTGCCCGTGATGGCCGACTTCACCGGCGACGGCTCAACGGATGCGTTCTTCCCGTCACAGTACGTCTGGGGGCTGCTGACGCCGGACGGTGAGAACGTCTGGAACCTCGAGCAGGGCGACCTGCCGCGCGGCGCCCTGCTGCCCGGCGTGGGCGACGTGGATGGCGATGGCGCCCTCGAGGTCGGCGCGCCCTTCGCCGACGGCTTCCGCTGCTATGACGCGGCCACGGGCCGGCTCGAGTGGACGGTCGAGGTGCCGCCCGGACCGTACGCCGGTACCCTCTCGGCCGACCTGGACGGCGATGGTCGCGACGAGTTCTTCTTCGCCGCCGGCAATCGGGTGGTCGCGGTCGGAGCGGGGGAGGGCGCGGGCGAGGTGGTGTGGGAGGCCGAGCTGCCCGGGCGTGTGGGCGAACCCAGCTTCGCGGACGTGGACGGCGACGGTCTGGGCGAGATCCTGGTCACCTGTGCCGACGGGAACCTGTACTGCCTCGACCGCTGACGGCCCACCGGCGGGTACGGCGGCCGAGGCGGGCGCCCTCACTCGAGCCGCCAGTCATCGGCAGTGAAGCTGCAGGGTCGCTCCTCGCCGGGCTCGTAGCGGCACTGCACGACGTGCAGGTCACGCACCGCGCCTGACCTGCAGACGATCGGGGCAGGGCTCCTGCCACGCCATCAGCGCGCGCTTCATCTCGGTGATGCTCGGCGCCGCACGAGTCCGCCGTCACTCCGCCAGATCAACGAGACACTGCAGAATCTCCAGGCGGATGCGGTCCGCCGCCCTCGCCCCGTCCGGCGGGCCGCCATAGGGCTCTTCGCCCACGACCTCGGCGACGCCGTCGCTCAGTATCTGCTCACCCCGGCGCACGGCGTCCGGGTTGCGGCCGGCGGCCTTCGCGTGCTCCACGGCCTGGGCGAGCATCGTCAGGTACTCGTAGTCGGCGATGCCCTGGCGCCAGGCGTCCCAGCGCTTGGAGCCGATCATCCCCTGATCGCCGCCGTAGGCCATGGCGTAGCTGACCCCGGAGACGTAGTCGCTGAAGGTCGTGGCATTCCGGTCGGTGTAGACCCACATGCCGATGCCCTGCAGCCCGTAGCTGAAGGTCTTCCAGGAGAACCAGCGGTAGTAGCCGAACGGGGGCGCGTTCTTCTCGCTCGCGCACACGTACATCCATGAGGGCAGTGCCGTGCGGTGGAACACCTCCGGGCCGCGCGCCACGACGGTGTAGCCGAACGGGGGCGCGTTCTTCTCGCTCGCGCACACGTACATCCATGAGGGCAGTGCCGTGCGGTGGAACACCTCCGGGCCGCGCGCCACGACGGTTCCCAATGACGGACAGAGCATGTCCATCCAGGGCAGGCCCGCCTCGAGCTCCTCGAGCGTCATGTGCGCCGTCGGGTTCTCCCAGACCAGCATGTTCGGGTCGATCTGCTTGACCAGCCGACTGCAGGGGATGCAGATCTCGGCCCACTTCTCGGCGCCGGGCTCGTCGATCCAGTACCAGGCGAAGTGGTCGGTATCGATGCCCTTGCTGGCGAGGAAGTCGCGCGTCTGGGTGACGTACTGCTCGAAGACCCGCTCCCACGCCGGGCCGCCGAACTGCGCGAGGCCCATGCGCTGGAAGCCGAACTCGA
>JALGUI010000516.1 GCA_029820915.1 Candidatus Zipacnadia bacterium
GCGCTACGGCTGCGACCCGCTCGGGGACATCGAGAGGCAACTGCAGGTGGTCTACGACCGCACGCCGGTGATGTGGACCGTGGCGGGGTGGCTGTAGGGACCGGCGGCAACAGGCAAGAGGAGACGGCCGACGGAGGACGGCAACGGCGGTCCAGGCGAGGGCGCCCGGACTCCACGGGATTACGGCGACGGGGGACGGCCGGCGCGCCTTAACCCGCCGGCAGCACGAGGACCGAGTAGATGTAGACCTGCGGGACCCGGTAGAGCGCCACGCCCCCCGTGACCTCGGGGATGATCGTGGCGTCCTCGGCATCCGGCGAGATCAGCCGAGCGGGAGAGGCACCGTCAGAGGCGCGTAGCCGCACCTCGACGTTGCGGGCCGGATGCACGTGCAACCGGCCGGCGAACTCCGCGGGCTCGCGCACCGCATCCTCCTCGCCCGCCGGACCGATGCGCACCATGTACTCCCCCGTCTGGAGATCCTGGTCCGGCGACAGATCCTCGCTGCTCCATGTCACGCCTTCGTCGCTCGACCACCATGACCGCCGCGTCGGCGCATCCGTGTCGATGTGAAGCTGGAAGTAGTCGGGATGTCCGTTCGGCGACCCGATGGCCCGGAAGATGACTTCATTGCTCCCCCGCAAGATGCCCTGCGGGATCGGCACCTCGTACCACTGGGCCGCGCGCAGATGCGTGCCCGGGAAGGTGCGCAGGTCCCGGCCGTTCAGGCTGACCACCATCGAGAAGCCGTCCGTGCAGCCCGCATAGGCCTGTCCGTAGAAACGCAGCCACTGGCCTTGGCGGCCCGCCGGGTCGTCCAGCTCGATGACCTTACGCGCGCGGGTGGTGGTGGCCCCGAAGTAGGTGCGGGCGTCGGGGCCGCCATCATCGTCGCGGGCGTCCGGGCTCTCGAACTCGTCGTAGCTGAAGTCCGAGTTGACCAGATGCAGCGACCTCGTGCCATGGTCATGCGTGGTGAGCAGGTTGGCGAAGAGCTCCCCGGACGCGGCGGTCACCGTGCAGGTCAGTGGGCCGGCGACGGCAGCCAGCTTCGCGCGCAGCTCGGCGGCGGGCAGGTCACTGAGCTCGGTCTCCGCCTCGGGTCGCCAGAGCGCGCCATCGCCGAGCGGATGTGGGCCGCCCAGAGGCAGCCCTGCCGGCTCCGGCAGGTCGTCGTCCGGGTAGGGCAGGCACAGCCGGTCGTGCGTGGCCACATCGCCGAGGATGACCAGCGTCCCACCGGATCGCGCGTACTCGACGACCGCAGCCGCATCATCACGCGAGAGCAGATTGGCCAACGGAAGGATGACCAGGCGGTAGTTCGCCAGCAGCGCCGGCGTCAGATCATCCTCGATGATGACCTCGTACGGAACGCCGGCCGCCCCGAGCGCCGTGCAGGTGTCCCTGATGAGTGGCCAGCAGGTCTTGCGGCCGGCCAGACGGCTGAAGATGGAGTGCAGCACCGCGACGTCAGATCCGGGGAGGGCGAGATCGTAGAGCTCGGCATGCTCGTCCACGAAGCTGCTGTAGCGGTGGATGGCGTCACGATTGGCCACATGGCGCGGGGCGTCACCGGCCGCGATCTTCTGCTCGCGCAACGAGAAGCCGGCGATGTAGGTGCCGTCGCAGGCCACCGCCTCGGCCAGCGCGAGCCGGTGCTCCTCGGGGTACACGAAGGCCTCGACGATACCCGCCTCGTGCCGCGGGTTCAGCTCGAGCGCCCGTTCCCGCGCGACGTGCCCGGGCAGGCCGAGCAACTGCCCTACCGCCCGTCCCTGCGACGCCGCCAAGCCGACCTTGTAGCCGATGACCGTGCTGGTGAAGGGCGGGAAATCGCGGCCCTGCTCGTAGAAGATGATGTCCGATGCGCCGCGCCACGTCAGGTAGGCTGTCCACCCGCCGCCTACGTGGAAGTTGAGGGAGATGGGCGTTGGGTCCTGCACGGTGCGAATGTACGCCTTGATCTCCTCGAAGAACTGCCGGGTTGATTCGGCCTGCCAGAGGGCCTTGGTGAACTCGGGATGCGGCCAATCGCTTGAGTCGTTGAGGTCCATCGCGCGCCCGTACCTGTCGCGAGTGAAGCGCCGGAAGCTCTCCTGGCAGATAGGGCAGCGGCAGTCGTAGTAGTTGATGTTGTCGAAGAAGATCGAGTGTACCGGTCCGCCCTCGGCCGCGAAGCGCCTGTCCACCCGTCGCTTCATGTACTCGCGCCAGATCGGGTTGTTGTAGCAGCCCGGGGTGCGTGCCGGGTTGTCGTACATCGTCATCCGGCCGCCATCGGCGGTCAAGCAGACCGAGTCCTCGAGCCCGTCGTACTCGGGGAACTCGCGCTCCCACCAGATGGTCTTCGAGCAGATGTAGGGCTGCCGGCGCAGGCCGCTATCCTCACCGATGCGCTCGGCCTCTTCGTCCACGTAGCCCATCGACTGCTGGAGGTTGCGACCGCAGTGCAGGATGACGCGCACGTTGTCGGCGTCGGCGCCATGTCCGCCCGGATGCCACTCCAACCGCCCGGCCACGTTGCCACCGTGCCCCCAGCGAACGCGCCCGCGTCGCGCCCACTCGGGGAGTTCGTCGTGATCCAGCCACTCGGCGTGAGCCATGCCGGCCAGACCCGGCAGCGCCGCAATGACAACCGCCAGCCGAACCAGCGTGAGCAGCGTTCGAGGCGTCCCGCCGGCGTGGCGTTCACGAGGTCCGGATCGACCCATGTCTCTCCTCCTGCGCGGC
>JALGUI010000517.1 GCA_029820915.1 Candidatus Zipacnadia bacterium
CGCGCATCGCCGGGTCGGTCACCTGGCTGATGGGCTGCCCGGCATCGGCGTCCCACAGCGCCAGAGCATAGCGCCAGTCCCTGGTCTGGGCGTACGGCTTGACGAACCACTGCGGGGCGACGTCGGTGGTCAGGCGGCGCGGGTAGGGATCCGTGCCCGTCACGTCCCCGCTGTCGCCGGTCTGCGCGTTAGTGCGGCCGATGAGGTTGAAGTTCAGGCAGAAGTCGTAGAGCTGCCGGTACTGGGGGTCGTCGGTGAATACGGGCAGGCCGCCCTCACCGTACTGCTCCGGGTTGAGCTCCCGGATGCGGTCGATGACATTGGCGATCTCCTGCAGGTTGATGACGTGCCCCGCATTGTAGCCCTGGGACTCGAAGGCGGAGCCGTCGATGAAATAGGCGTTGGTAAGGAAGTAGCTGAGCATGCCGCCACCGGAGAGGGCCCACTCGACCAGCTCCCGGCTCCTGGGGGTATTGAGGAAGAGCGCCGCCTCGAGCGTGGCGCGCTGTCCCTGAGGCAGGTTGCCGATGAGGTTCTTGTCCAGGCAGGCCTGCGCGACCGTGCGGAAGTACCCGGTCTCGATGAAGTTACGGACATCTTCCATGGTCTCGATGTCCGGGTGCCCGCGCGCCTGGAGGAACGCGATCAGCGCCGGGTCATCCTCGTTCAGGTAGTCCCATATCTGCTCGAAGGCCGCGCACATCTGCCTGTGGCGCGGCACCTCCCAGTTGTCTTCGATGTAGAGCCAGGTGCTGTAGATGCGCACGTCCGTCTGCGGCACGATCTGACCGGCCCAGACCGACGACCGCGTGTGGGACTTGCGCATGTTCAGGTTGACGGCCAGGTTGAGGTACTGCTCGGCGCTGCGGAACATCATCAGCGTCGTGGCCCTGGCCAGCCGGCGGTCGCCCGTACGGGCGTAGGCGTCGGCGAGCTTGCTGATCCGCTTCACATGGTGGGAGGTGTAGTACCAGGAGGCGTAGTAGGCGATGAAGGCGTAGGGCTTCTCCTCGCCCGGCTTGAAGTAGCCCCAGCCGTCATCGGGGAACTCGCCGCTGTGCATGTCTCCGGCGGCGAAGTCGTTGCTGGGGAACCACCTGCCGCACTCCGGGCAGCCGACCTTCCACGGATGCTCCTCGGGGTCGAGCACCCAGGGGTAGAAGGCCGAGCGGCCCTCGAAGATGCTCCTGCCGCACACGGGGCAGCCCAGGGGCTCGTGGTACTGGACGAACACGGCCCGGGGGATCGTGCTCTCGGCCAGCCTGTAGAAGAGCGTGTGATCGTCCGGCAGCCCCGCCACAATCTCGTCCGCATCCACCCCGCCCGCCTCGCGCAGGGCCGCCAGGTCCTCCTCACGCAGGAAGCTCAGGCCCGCCTTGTGGCCGTCCGCTCCCTCCATGGGGAAGATCCGGGGCAGCTCCCAGTTCTCGAACGTGCGCTCCTCCAGCGCCTGGGGCCAGGTCAGGACCTGCACCGGCAGGTCGAGCGCGTAGTCCCCGGACGCGAAGCGGATCGTGCCGCCATCCAGTGGAGCCTTCGCGCGGAAGTAGAACCGCTGGGCGGTGTCTCCCTGCCGCCACGGCCAGCGGTCGAACAGGTCAAGCTCGTCCGGGAAGGTGACCTGCAGCTCGCCGCAGTCGGCGGGCGTCTCGATGACGATGCGGTTCTGCTGCCCGACGAACCAGGCGATGGGCTTCTGGACGCACTTCAGCGGGTTCTCCTGAGCCGCGGCGGCTCCGAGGGACACGCCCAGCAGGAGCGCGACGGCCAGCGTCGTCCCGTGCGGGCTCATCATACCTTCCTCCCGTCCGTTCGCGTGGCGCTCCCCCGTCAGCGCTGGTCTCGGGTTCGCGCCAGGTGATCTACTTCCATCATCGCCTCGGCGATGTCCTCCGCTGTGAAGCTCCGGTTCAGGCCGAAGGAGGCGGTGCCGTCGGCGCCGACCATGGTTCGCGCGTGGTCGATCAGCTCCTCGCGGCTGATCTCGTCGATGCCGAAGTCCGCGAAGCGTGTCGGCAGCTTGACCCCGCGATTGAAGTCGATGATCTCGTCGATCTCCGACCGCGGCGAGCCGAACAGGATCAGATTCACCAGCGTCCCGAAGGCCACCCACTCACCGTGGATCAGTTCCCGGGTGCAGCGCGGATGGTTGGCGAGGTGAAGCGTGTGGTCGCCGCCCACGATGCCACAGGCCGAGCCGCCGACCGCTGAGCAGTAGAAGATCGCCTCACAGACCTTGCCGACCTCGTCGCTTGGGATGCCGAGCGTCGCCGCGTCATAGGCGCGCTTCCCATTCTCGATCACCAGCCGATAGGTGAGCCGGCCGATCATCTCGGCGGCGGCGGTCGGGAACGCGTTCCTCAAGCCCAGCGCGCCCGCCTCGGCGTTCCCGGGCCTGCGCATCCCGAGCGAGATATCCAGGCCGGCGCCGAAGGGCAGGACATCGCCCATGCCGCTCGCCAGATACCGGGGCCCGGCGTTCACGATGACGCGGGTGTCGCAGAAGACCACGTCCGGCCCCCGGTACCAGTGCCGGCGCGAGACATCGTCCTCCTCGATGCCCGACGAGATCGTGCCCCCGGCGTTAGTGCCCGCAGTGGTGGGCACCACGATGAGGGGAACGCCCAGCTCGCGGGCGACGGCCTTACCGCAGTCCATCACGCGTCCGCCGCCGCAGGCGATGGCGAAGTCCACCTGCTGCTCGCGCCCGATCCGCACGAGCCCTGCTGCTCGCGCCCGATCCGCACGAGCCCATCGACGCGGCTCTTCACCTTGTCAACGTGCGGACCGTGCTCCACATGACACTGGAGCCCGCTGTCGCGAAGGCTCTCGGTGATCGGCGCCTTGACGGCTTCCAATGCGCGCCGGCCGCCCAGCAGGAGCCCCTTGCCACCAAGCCACTTCGCGTGCAGGCCGATCTCCGGCAGTATGTCGGGCCCGACGACGAAGCGCCAGGGGCCGACGATCGTTCGTTTCATCGCTATCACCTCTCTGGCCTGCAGCCGGGAA
>JALGUI010000518.1 GCA_029820915.1 Candidatus Zipacnadia bacterium
GCCTCCCAGGCGGCGCGGCTGTGGTCGTCGGCGTTCGGCGACTGCCGCCAGCGCCAGGTGTCGGCGGCGGTCACGGCCAGGGCCCGGCCCGCGGCGTGCCTGCCGGCGATCACCAGCGGCCCCAGCGTCGCCGACCCGGAGATGCCCTCCATCGCCACCTCGGCGCCGGGCGTCGCGCCCGCGACGGCGTTCATGCCATCGAGCAGCGGCAGGCGCTCCCAGCCCGTGACGCCGGTGGCGCGCAGGGCGCGCGCCAGCTCCCCGTCGCCGGACAGACGCGCGCTCACGGGGTCGGCGAGCATGCCGTCGGACGCCGCCAGGCGCACCGGGAGCACGGCCGCCAGCGGCGTGCCGGCGTAGCCGCCCGCGGCGAAGGCGTCCTCGCCGCCGAGCATGGCCAGCGCGCCGCCCTCGCGCACGTAGTCGGCGAGGCGAGACAGCAGCCCGGAGCCCAGCGCGGCGGCCTCGATGTTCGAGAGCACCACGGCGCGGTAGCGGCGCAGCTCACCGGTGGCCGACAGGGAGGCCCTGCGGGGCTCGCCCGCGTCGAGCCAGAACTCGTCCGGCTCGCGCTTGCGCAGCAGGATGACGGTCTCGAGGTCCTCGATGCGCAGCAGCAGGCGGCGCAGGAAGGCGTACTCGCGGCGGGGCCGCCCCTCGATGAGCAGGAGTCTGGCCTCGCGCGGCTCGACGCGCACGACGATGGCGCGGCGGTTGTTGGCGGCCGTGACCTCGCCCTCGACCGGCGCCACGTCGATGACGTAGCGATGATAGCCCGGCCCTCCGGCGGTCAGCGTGATGGTGGCGGGGCGCTCGACCTCGCCCGGAGGCAGCTCCCGCGTCGCGACCGCGGCGTCGTCGCGGCTGACGGTCAGCGACAGAGGGCGGCCCTCCAGGCCCGTCGCGCGCGCGAGGATCCGCAGCTCGAACTGCTCGCCCTCGACGACCGAGCGCGGCGCGACCAGCCCCGGCAGGCTCACATCGGGCGGCGGGCCGCCGCCGACGCCCAGGCAGTACACGGGCACACCGTAGCCGGGCAGGCCCTCGGCGACGCGCGCCGGCGGCCTGGCGGTGCCATCCGCGCCGTCGGAGACGAGCAGGCAGGCCGCGGGCGTCCGGGCCCGCGGATGGCGCAGGATCTCGCTCAGCGCCGCCTGGAGATCGGTGCGGCCGTCGCCGCCGCGGTCGGCCGCGAACTCCTCGACCCGCTCGGCCCCGTCACCCACGCGGTAGCGCTCGAGCCCGGCCGCCCGAAGCGCGCGCCCAAGCGGCCCGTCGGACAGGGCGTCGGATGCCGCCGACAGGCGCGTGCGGGCGTCCCCATCGATGGCGGCCGTCATGCTGCGGGAGGTGTCGAGGGCGAGGACAAGCAGCGGCGGCCTCGCGATGCGCGTGTGCCCGCGCAGCACGGGACTGTACACGGCTGCGAGCAGCAGGGCCAGCAGGACCGCGCGGAGGATGAGCAGGACGACGCGGCGGCCGCGCGGCTGCCCTCGCAGACGAGCCCAGCAGGCGTAGAGGGCAACGCAGGCGACTGCGACGCCCACGGAGACGAGCAGCGCGCGGGGGGTGAGGACGCTCATGGGGTGTGACGGATTATAGCACACGTGGAGTCCGCGGACAATGCTCATTTCTTGCTCAAGAGCATTGACCTGAAGCCCGAGATTATGATATAAGTATTACGCTAAGCTCATGATAGGCGCATGAAGTCGGGATAGCCGGGTGCGATGCGGGGTATGCTGACCGCGGGGGTCGATACCGACTCGCCGGTCCCCAGGGCCGTGACCCACGACGTCGGCACCTGCGAGGTCGTGGGCACGGCGCGCGTGCCCACCGGCGCGTATCCGGCGAAGTCAGGGCGGCGGACGACGGGGGAGCAATGATGGGACGGGGATGCTGGGTCGCGGTCGTGCTGGCGGCGCTGGTGGCGGCGCCGGCGCTCGCGCGCGGCTCGGCGGTCGGGCAGGCCGAGGTCGAGCGCATGATCGCCGACGCCGAGGTCCTCATGGGCGGCGGCGACCTCGCCGGCGCGCTGACGACGGCGCTACGAGCGTGCGAGTTGGCGCCCGACTGGCCCCCGGTGTACGCCACGCTCGGCACACTCTTCCAGCGGCAGGGCGACCAGCGGCGCGCCACGGAGCACTACGCGCGGTTCCAGCTCTTCGGCCTCCTCGAGCGCGGCGCTCCCGACGATGATTTCACGCGCGAGATCGCGGACGCCGAAGCCACGCTCGTGTACCTCACCAACCAGGAGCGGCTGGGACGCGGGCTGCCCATCCTCCGGCCCGATCTCGCCCTCGCCGAGATGGCTCGACAGCACAGCGAGGAGATGCGCGACTACAGCTACTTCAGCCACGCCTCCCCCATCCGCAGCAACTCGTGCCTCGAGAACCGCTACCGCAACGCCTTCCAGGCTCCGCCGCGAGCGGTCGCCGAGAACCTGTCGCGCATGCGCGGAACCCTGTGGTCGTTCACGCCCGAGAACATTCGCGACAGCCACCAGCGGCTGATGCGCAGCCCCGGTCACTGCGAGAACATCTTGTGGGACCGCCCCAACCGCATCGGCGTTGGCGTCGCGGTCAGCAAGTGCGGGGACTATTGGATCACCCAGGACTTCGCCCTGCTCGGCCAGTAGCTCCGCCGGAACACCACCCCCGCCCACTTCGTTAACCTCACCGGGACACGCCACGCGACGACAGCCGACCCACGCAAAGGGGCCTCA
>JALGUI010000519.1 GCA_029820915.1 Candidatus Zipacnadia bacterium
CGACTACACCGGCGACGCGCAGTTCATCAGCGCGCACATGGCCGAGATCGAGGAGTGCATCCGCTACATCCTCGCCAAGCGGGAGGCGAGTCTGGTCGCCGAGCCCGAGGGCTCGCCGAACCGAGGACTCATCATGGGGCGGACGACGGGCGATCTGAGCCACGCGTCGTACGCCTACTGCAATGACGCCCCGTGCTGGCGGGGGCTCGTTGAGATCAGCAAGGCCCTGAGTGAGGTGGCGGCGTCGGCCGGCGACGTAGTGCTGTCCGCGCGCGCGGCCGAGGTCGCGGCCGAGGCGGACGCCTACCGCGAAGACATCCTCCGCTCGATCCGCCAGGTGACGATCCACACCACCGACCCGCCCTTCGTCCCGGTGATCGTGGACACCGCCGAGCCCTACGCCAACATGCACATGAACGGTCTGGTCTCGTACACGAACTTCCGCATGTACAACCATCTGCTTGACTCGGGGATCCTGGACGAGACGATGACGCGCTGGATACTCGACTACCGCCGGACCCGTGGCGGCGAGATCCTGGGGATGATCCGGTGGGGCAACCAGGTGGACAACTTCCTGTGCGAGGATGTGCAGTGGGAGAAGCTGCGCCTCGAGCGGATCGAGGAGTTCCTGCTCAACCTGTATGCCTACATCACCTACGACCTGGTGCCCGGAGTGTGGACGGGGTACGAGGAGTTCTGCCTGGACCCGATGCAGAGCGACGAGCCACCGCCGGGCCGCAGCAACCTGAACCACGCCTGGTGGCCCAGGTGGCAGACGCGGATGAACCACGGTTACGAGCAGACGCGCGTCGGCGCGAACATCCCCGAGCTGGTTCGCTTTGCGCTGGTCCAGGCCGAGCGCGACCGGGAGCTGCTGTGGCTGGCGCGGGCGATGCCGCGAGAGTGGCTCGTTGAGGGCGCCCGAACGGTGGTGCGCGATGCGCCGACACGGTGGGGCAGGCTGGGGCTTGAGATCCGCTCGCATGTGGACACGGAGGGCCGCATCGACGTCGTCATCCACACGCCGGGAGGAGGCTGGCCGCGGGTCAACCTGCGGCTGCGCCATCCCCGGGGCGAGTTGCTGCGTGAGGTGCGCCTGAACGGCCGCCCGCACGATGACTTCGACCCGGAGACCGAGACCATCCACCTCCCGGCCGGCCTCACCGGGACATCGCGAGTGGTGGTACTGTGGCAGCGCTCGCAGTGACCGCAGAACGACGGGCCGGCGGTCGCGGTCCGGCGTCATGGCCGCCCTTCCCACCGACAAGACGCGTGGACCTGGGCAAGTGAGCACTAGCGGTCCGGCATGTCTACCGGGATGATCACCGGCAGCACGAGCGGCCGGCGCCCGGTGACGCGCTCGATGTAGCCGCCCACGCGGCCGCGAAGCTGCTCGTAGAGCACCTCCGGGTCCGAGATCCCCTGCCCATACAGGTCCTCGGCGGTGCGCCGCGCCTCATTGCCGATCTTCGCGAGCAGCGCCTCGGACTCCTGAACGTAGACGAAGCCTCGCGAGTAGATGGCGGGCTCGGCGACCATCTCGCAACTGTCCCTGCGCACCGCCACAACCGGCAGAACGATGCCCTCGCTGGCCAGGGTCCGGCGGTCTTCGAGCACCACGTCGCCCACGTCGCCCACGCCCAGCCCATCGATGTTGACCGATCCGCCCGGGACCGGTTGGGCCTCGAAGGCGCGCCCATCGCGGAACTCGACGACCCGTCCGGGCGCGAGGATGAAGACCTCGTTCTCGGCCATCCCCAGCTCCATCGCCAGGTCCGTGAAGGCCAGCAGATGCCGGTACTCCCCGTGGAAGGGCACGGCGTACTTCGGCCGGGTGAGGTTGATCATCAGCTTGACTTCCTCGGCCTTGGCGTGCCCACTCACGTGGACGTGGCCCTCGCCGTACAGGACGTGCGCGCCCTGTCGGGCCAGCCCGTTGATGGTCTTCCAGATCAGCGCCTCGTTGCCGGGGATGGCGCTGGAGGACATGACCACGGTGTCCTCCTTGTGCACCTTGATGTCGCGGTGGGTGCCGCGAGCGATGCGCGACAGCGCCGACAAGGGCTCGCCCTGGCTGCCGGTCATCAGAATGGTCAGCCGCCGGTCGGGGACGTCGTCGATCTCGTCGGTGTCGATGCGCAGGCCGTCGGGGATGCGGAACCGCTCGAGGCGAGTCGCCACGCGCACGTTCTGCTCCATGCTGCGGCCGATGATGGCCACCTTGCGACCCAAGTCGGCCGAGGCGTCGATGGCGTGCTGCATGCGCCCGATGTTGGAGGCGAAGGTGGTCATGATGACGCGCCCGGGCGCCTCCTCGATGATCTCGCGCAGCGCCTCCTGAACGATCCGCTCCGAGCCCGAGTAGCCGGGCTCGTTGCAGTTCGTGGTGTCCACCATCAGCACCAGCACGCCCTCGGCGCCGTAGCGCGCGAAGGCGTGGAAGTCCGTCGGCAGGCCGTCGGTCGGCGTCTGATCGATCTTGTAGTCGCCCGAGTGGATCACGATGCCCTGCTTGGTGCGGATGGCGTAGCCGACCGCGTCGGGGATGGAGTGGTTGACCCGGATCGGCTCGAGCTGGAAGCTGCCGACGTCCACGATGTCATGCTGCTCGATCTCGTGGAACTCGCAGCCCGGGTGGATATCGAACTCCTCGAACTTCGCCTGCACCAGCCCCAGCGTCAGCCGCGTGCCCCATACGTGCAGTGGCAGGCGCTCGAGCAG
>JALGUI010000520.1 GCA_029820915.1 Candidatus Zipacnadia bacterium
TCGTCCTGCCACTGCTGGGCATGGTCGAGGCCGCCGGGAAGACGGTCACCGCCCTGGCCGACGACCTCACGGAGCTGCTGCGGACCTACGTCATCAATCCCGTCGTGTCGGTGATCCAGACCGGCGGCGTGCCGCGTGTGGTCTCGGTGCTCGGGGCCGTCGCGCAGCCGGGCGCGTACGATGTCCGCCAGTACTGGCGGCTGCTGGCCGTGCTTGCGGCCGCGGGCGGGCCGAGGCAGGACGCGGACCTGACGCGGGCGGTGCTGGTACGAGACGGTGAGCAGGCGCGGATCGTCCGCGACGTGGTCCCCGGCGAGCCGATCATCCCCCAGGACATCGAGCTCCAGGCGGGGGACGCGATCATCGTTCCTTCACTCGCGGACCGCTCGGTGCGTGTGGCCGGGGCCGTAGCGCGGCCGGGGCTGGTGCCTCTGGAGGAGGGACTGTCGGCATCGCGAGCGCTGCTGAGCGTCGGTGGCGCGACTGAGGCGGCGGACCTCACGGCCGTTCAGTTGCTGCGCGGCACGGAGCGGATGGACCTGAACCTGCGACCACTGCTGCAGCCGGAGAGGGCCGCGCCCGGCGAACAGATGCGAGACGCGGTGGTCGAGGCGGACGATGTCATCATTGTGCCGCAGGCGCAGAGCCTGGCGGTGTTCGTCATCGGCGCGGTCAACGCGCCGGGGCCCCAGTTGGCGCGCGAGGCGCGCACGGCGTCGAAGGCGGTGGTGATGGCGGGCGGGGCATCCCCCAGCGCCGACCTGACCCGGGCCTACGTGTTGCGCGACGGCGGGCAGAGCGATCTGGACCTGACGCCCCTGCTGGCCCCCGAGAACGCGCCCGAGGGGGCGGAGGGCCTGGACGCCGGCCTATTGCCGGGCGACGTCGTGGTCGTGCCGGAGCAGAGGCCGATCTTCATCGTCGGCGCCGTGGTCTCTCCGGGAGTCGTCTCTCCCCACCAGGCGCGAACGGCCTCAAAGGCCATTGTGATGGCCGGCGGCCTGGCGGAGGACGCCGACGTGTCGTCGGCGTACGTGCTGCGCGAGGGCGAGCAGTTGGCGGTCGATCTCGCGCGGCTGATCGATGAGGGCGACGCCTCCGCCGACGTCGAGCTGCTGCCCCAGGATGCGCTCGTGATTCCGCGACGCCCGCAGGTCTTCCACGTCGTCGGCCAGGTGCTGCAGCCCGGGACGTACCTGCTGGCGCAGGCGGGCACGATTCTGGACGCGTGGGCGCTGGTGGGCGGGCCGACGCTGTCCGCCGACAGCTCCGAGGCGCTCCTGCTGCGCGACCAGGATGCCGAGACGTTGACGCAGAACCGCGACCTGCAGGCGGGCGACACTATTCTGGTCCCTAAGATCGAGGACGAGGTATACGTGTTCGGCGCGGTGCCGAGACCGGGCGCCCACGCGATTCATGAGGGCGACACGATCATCGACATCATCGCGGACGCCGGGGGGCCTTCGGCCGGCGCGAACGTGCATCGGATCGCGGTCATCCGGCGGCGGGTGGTCGAGGAGACGAGGGCGCGCGAGCTGTATGGCCGCGGCGAGGAACGCGAGCGGCCGCCGGAGCGGACGTCTCCGGGCAGGCCGAGCACGCGGGGACAGTTCGGCCCGCCGCGGACACAGCCGCGGCAGACCGGAGAGGCCCCGTCCGACAAGATAGAGCGCATCGCACAGCAGTTGGCGGAGGGCACGGAGGCCATCACGCTCTTCGACCTCGCGAGGGTGCCGGAGGGCGACCCGCGCTACCTCGTCTATCCGGGCGATGTGATCTACGTGCCGGCCCGCATCACGCGCGAGAATGAGCTTCGGCGGATCATGTACCAATTGCTGTCCGGCCTGCTGGCAGGGGCATTGCTGTAATGGCGAGCGTGCACACGCCGGGCCGACGCGGTCCAACACAATGGAATTCATCGAATACTACCGGATAGTCAAGGACCGCGTCTGGATCGTGGTCCTCGTGGCCTCGGTGGCGGCGATCATCGTCGTCGTGTACTCGGTCGTGCCGCCATCGGAGTACGAGGCCCGCGGTCGGATCCGCGTGTACGGCGAGGCGGCGCTGGTGATGACCCGGACCGGCGACAATGCCGGGCCAAGCGCGCTGCGCGACTTCTGGTACACGCTGTTCCAGATGCTGAACAGCGACCACGTGCTCTATCTGTCGGCGCAGGAAGCCGGCATCACAGATCCGCGCGCCATAGACAACCTGAAGCCGATCAAGGGCCGGCAGGAATCGGGGAGTAGCGTGGCGCGGATAACGGCCTGGGCCCCGACGCCGGCGCAGGCTGAGGCCCTGACCGACGCGGCGATGTCGGTGCTGCGCGAGCAGTGGGACGCCTCCCGGCTCGGCCGCGTCAAGGGGATTGAGATAGACCTGGGGAACGTGCTGTCCCAGGTTGAGGAGGATCTGGCACCGTTCGAGGAGCAGATGGCCGGCTATGCCGAACAGCCGGTTCCGGGCACGCCTCGCGACCGGCTTGCCACGATTGAGGCACGGGTCAGCTCACTGGAGGGCCAGATTCAGGGCGCCGAGATCGAGCTGATCCTCGCACAGGACAACGTGGCATCGCTGCGCAGACTCGCGCACGGCGAAATGGCTCTGCCGCTCGGGCAGCAGCAGTACGGCGGGCTGCTGGCGGGAGAGCTCCGGACCCTCCACCAGGCACTGGAGAACATGCGGGACGAGTTGGCCCGCCAGCTCGAGTACCGAACCGAGGAGCACCCGGCGGTCAAGGCGCTGCGGGGGCAGATCGCCGACGTCGAAGAGGACATCGCGGAACTCAGGAGCGGGGAAGCGGTCGCCGAGGGCCTGGGCTCGCCGCTGCAGTCTCAGATCCTCGCCGCTGAACTCGCAGTGAACCAAGCTCGGCGCAGGATTGAGGTGCTTCAGGCGGAGTCGCTGAACCTGGGGTCGCAGCTCCCGGCCTACCGAGCGCGCGCGGAAGAGTTCGGGGAGATCGCCACCCAGTACGCACGGCTCATGTCCGAGAAGAGCGCCCTGCTGCGCGAGCTCGACGAGCTGTCGGCGGAGAGGCGGCGCCTGGAGCAGACCGAGGACATCGAGATCATGGATGTGGCGGTCGTGCAACCGACGGGGCGCACGATCGGCAAGACGATCCTGCTGCTCTTCGCGGGGATTGCAGGTGGCACGGTCATCGGCATACTGGCAATCCTCCTGCTTCACTATGTCGATCTGACCTACAAGAACAGCTATGAGGCGGAGCGCCTGATCGGGCGCCGCGTGCTCGCGTCGATCCCGCGAACCGACATCATGCTGGCACCCGTCCACGAAGCCGAGCCGCCGCCGGAAGAGCCGGGCGATGAGGACACGGGCGCGGCGAGCGAGGTGGAGTTCTGATGCTTGAGGGCACGGACACGCTGCTCGGGCCCGATCCGCCCGAGTGCGAGTACCTCGAGGCCTACCGTCAGCTCCGGGCGTCCATCCTCGCGCTCCGGCTGCGGTCCACGGTGCGGTCGCTGCTTATCACGAGTGCGACGCCGGCCGAGGGCAAATCAACGGTGGTCCTGAACCTCGCGACCGTGCTGGCACTCGCAGCCAAGCGCGTGGTGTGCGTTGACCTCGACCTGCATCACCCGTACATCCACGAGGTGGTCGGCGTCCCCATCGCACCGGGGATCACCGACGTGCTTGCAGGCGAGGCGTCACTGACCGAGGCCAGCCGCGCCACCGGGGTCGAGCACCTGACCATCATCCCGGCCGGCAGCCGCTGGGAAGAGCGCTCGGACATCCTCGCCGCGTCCGGCCCCCGTGGTGTCATCGATGAGCTGATGGAGCAGTACGAGTTCGTGATCGTGGACAGCACTCCGGTGCTCGACTTCGCCGTCGCGCTGGAGCTTGCGCGCGTG
>JALGUI010000521.1 GCA_029820915.1 Candidatus Zipacnadia bacterium
GCCTGGGCGAAGACGGTGCCGGGCGTTGAATCGGTCAACCACAGGATCATGTCCACCTCGTGGCTGCCGTAGCCGTAGAGCACCCAACCGCCCGCCTCCTCGGGGCTGCGGGCCCAGCCGGACCGAAACTCACCCGATTCGCCCAGGCGCCTGCGCAGGATGTTGCGGACCTCGCCGATGGCGCCGTCGCGGATCAACTCGCGGGCGCGGATGTTGGCGGGCCGGAAGCGCAGGATCTGGGCGATCATCAGCACCACGCCCGCGCCCTCGGCCGCCGCGATCATGTCGTCGCACTCGGCCAGCGCGATGGCCATGGGCTTTTCGCACAGCACGTGCTTGCCGGCCTCGGCGGCGGCCACGGCCGGGTCGCGGTGCAGGTGGTGCGGCAGCAGCACCGCGACCGCGTCGATGTCGTCGTCGGCCACCAGCTCGCGCCAGTCGGTGTAGACCCTGGGCACGTCGTACTCGGCGGCGGCCGCGCGCGCGGCCTCCTCGTCGATGTCGCACACCGCCACCGTGCGCATGCCCTCGACATCGCGCTCGGCGGGCAGGTGCGCGCCCGAGATGCCTCCACAGCCTATCACGCCCATGCGCAGCTCATCGCTCATGGCTCGGCTCCCTCCGCTCAGACGTCGTCACGCAAGCAGGGCCGCCGGGGCTGCGGCGGCCCTGGTCGGCTGATCGCCGGCGCTCGGCTACTTGCCCAACTCCTCCTGCATCGCCCGATAGTCGGCCAGGAACTTGTCGAGGCCGATGTCCGTCATCGGGTGCTTGAAGAGCTTCTGGAGCAGGTCGAAGGGCATGGTGCAGATGTGGGCGCCGCACTGGGTACCGCGAATGACGTGCTCGACGGTGCGCGCGCTGGCCAGGATGATCTCACAGTCGAGGTCGTCGTACATGCGCAGGAACTGCGCGATCTGCTCGACCGAGGCCATGCCGTCAAAGCCCGCGTCGTCCTGGCGGCCCACGAAGGGCGACAGGTAGGTGGCACCGGCCTTGGCCGCCAGCAGCGCCTGCGTCGAGGCGAAGATCAGGGTCGCGTTGATGGGGATGCCCATCTCGCTGACCGTCTTCATGGCCTTGACGCCCTCGGGGATCAGGGGAATCTTGACGACGATGTTCTCGGCCCACGCCGCGCGCTCCTGCGCCTCCTTGACGATGGCGTCGTACTCGACGGCCAGCACCTCAGCGCTGACCGGCCGATCCGGGCCGACGAGCTCGCAGATCTCCTTGGCGGCCTCCTCCATCTCCCGGCCCTCGCGGGCCACGAGAGTCGGGTTGGTGGTAACGCCATCGCACAGCCCCCAGTCGAGGGCCTGACCGATCTCGTCGATGTTGGCGGTGTCCAGGAAGAACTTCACTTGTCGCCACTCCTTTTGCGGTCGTGCCGCGAGGCGCTGGAAGCTGCTTCACAGCCCGCCCAAACTGCTCTGTCGGGCAAGGATGCCCGACCTACGCGGGGCTGTGGAACTGCTCTGTCAAGGGAGGATGCACACATCCTCAGGAATGCCCGACCTACGCGGGGCTGTGGAATGGGCGCTAGTTCACCGCGCGCACGTCGGTGATCTCCGGGACCTCCTGCCGAAGCACGCGGCCGATGCCCATGGCCAGCGTCATCTGTGCCATCGGGCAGCCCCTGCACGCCCCCTGCAGCCGTACCTCGACCACCTTGTCATCGGTGACGCCTGCCAGCTCGACTCCGCCGCCATCGGCCTCGAGCGACGGCCTGACCATGGCCAGCGCGGCCTCGACCTTGTCAAGCAGTTCCTGCCTGCTATCCTGCTCGGACATCATCATCCTCCTCGGGTCCTCACGGTCTGTGCGCTACTGCTGGGTATCGGTGACCTCGAAGTCATCGACCTTCCAGCCGCTGGGGTCGCGGACGAAGACGAAGTGATGCACCTTCACGCTCTCGTCGAGGTACGCGACCACGACCTCGACCCAGCCGGCCATGGCGCCCGGCTCGACGCCCCCGTCGAGGATGCGGATGCCCCGCACCTCGCGCCCACCCCAGTGCTGCTCAATCTGGGATGGCGCGTCCTCGCCCACCTGCTCGATGACCCTCTGCTGCATCTCGGGGGAGTAGAGGGCCCAGTGCGGCATCGCCACGTCCTCGGCCATCTCCTCCGCCGGCAGCACGTCGTACCAGCGCTCGATGACGCGCCAGATCTTGCCCAGATGCGCCTGCGGGTGCGGCGGGATGGCCATGACCGCCTCGATCTTCTCCTGCGGCAGGCTCAGCTTCATGCGCCGGCCCTCGGCCTCCACCCACACGCCGAAGCTCTCGGCCGCGAAGCGCAGAGGCACGAAGCAGCGACCGTGGATGAGCTGCGGCGCCACGTCAAGCTCGTACGGCAACTCGGCGATCTTCGCCCTCGTGCTGCCGACCCACAGCTCGACCTGAGGCGCGATGGCCTCTTCGGAGCGGAAGGCCTGGATGTGGCCCTCGTCGTACGTGACCTCGGCGCCCAGCCACTCGAAGATCGGGCGTAGCGGCACCATGGTGCGGCCCTCAAGCGTCACGGGCTGCACGTCGAAGAGCAGCTCGCCACCGGCCTGAGCGATCGCCCCCGTGACGAGCAGCGATGTCGCGACCATCAGCACAGCCACGTTTGTGCGGACCTGTCCCATCGTCAACACCACCCCCGCACGCCTGGAATCGTGCTCTCTAGCCCTGCGCCGCCAGCTCGCGCCAGCGGTC
>JALGUI010000522.1 GCA_029820915.1 Candidatus Zipacnadia bacterium
CGATGTGTATGGCTACGCATCCCGCTTCGCCCGCGAGTACCCGGACAACGAGAACATCGAGGCCAAGATCAGGCAGCAGCTTCAGATGCTGCGCGACAACGGCCTGGTCATGTTCCTGGGCGGCGGGCGCTACCGCAAGCTGTGGCGCTGAGGTGAGAGATGACCACGCAGGAGTTGCTGGAACGCTGTCGGCAACTCGAACGGGGAGGTGTCGTCAAACACACCGCAGACTTGCGTTCGATCCATCGGAGCAGGCATAATGGCGGACGATGGACCCGCTCAGATGAGAAGGAGGCGCGGTGAGCGGCATGGTTCAGCAGAGGACACTCTTCGGCCGAGACCTTGAGATCGCCTCGCAATACAGCCCCGAGGTTGCCGCGAGCCTGTACCTCGGCGACCGGCTTGACCTGCTCCGGTCCATCCCGGATGGCGCGGCGTCGCTCATCGTGACGTCACCGCCCTACAACCTCGGCAAGGACTATGAGGATGAGGTGGGCATTGGCGAGTACATCGAGGGCCAGGCCGAGACAATTGCGGAGGCGGTCCGCATCTGCGCGGAAGATGGCAGTATCTGCTGGCAGGTGGGCAACTACGTGGAGAACGGGGAGATCATGCCTCTGGATATTGTGCTCTACCCCGTCTTCCGTGCGCACGGGCTCAAGCTGAGGAATCGCATCGTCTGGCACTTCGGCCATGGTCTGCACTGCTCCAACCGCTTCTCCGGCCGATATGAGGTCATCCTGTGGTTCACGAAGAGCGACAGTTATCACTTCGACCTCGACGCCGTTCGGGTGCCGCAGAAGTACCCGGGCAAGAAGCACTACAAGGGGCCCAAGGCCGGCCAGCTCTCTGGTAATCCGGACGGCAAGAACCCCTCGGATGTCTGGATCATGCCGAACGTCAAGGCCAACCATTGCGAGAAGACGGAACACCCCTGCCAATTCCCGATTGCGCTTATCGAGCGACTGGTCCTGGCCCTGACAGAGCCGGGGGATCTGGTCGTCGATCCGTACATTGGCGTGGGTACAACGGCCGCAGCGGCCGTGCTGAACGGGCGACGCGCGGCAGGGGCCGACATCATGCCGAAGTACCTCGAAATCGCACGAGAGCGCGTACGCCAGGCGGCGGCCGGGACTCTGCCCCGCCGGCCGCTCGACAAGCCCATCTACAATCCATCGCTGCCCAACGGGGGACATCGGTGAGAATCGCGGAGATGTACTCTCACCTCAACGGGCACGAGCACATCCTCGTCCACAAGCCGCATATCTGGCAGGAGATCGAGGAGGCAATCGGCGCCGTTGACGCGGTAGTGTGCCGGACTAAGGTGTCGCGCGAGAGTAGGATGGAAGGCAAGCTCCTCTTCAGCCCGAAGGACCTGAACGCGTGCTTCAAGAGTGAACTGAGCGGACGAGGGTGGGGAGAGTCGCGCACGTCCTACTGGGTGACCGCCGACCATGCACTCATTCGACGCACAATGGACCTGCCTGCCGAGGCACAGAAGCAGGCCATCGAGGAGGCTGGGCACGAGCCGATCTTCTCGTACAATCAGACCGACTTCGTGAAGGACCGCATCGCTGTCGAAGTCCAGTTGGGCAAGTATGCCTTCGTGGCCTACGACCTCTTCGTTAAGCACATGGCGTTCTTCGTCGGCGACCTGATCGACGTCGGCGTTGAGATACTGCCAATGAAGGAGCTGCAGGCCGAGATGTCGTCGGGCGTGCCCTACTACGAGGGCGCACTCTACGACCTCATCCGCCAGGGGCGTGGCGTGCCCGCCGTCCCGCTCGTCCTCGTCGGCATCGCCCCCTGACGTGCCCTGTGCCCGCGGGCGCAGGAGCCACGCACGTCGCAGACGTGCGTGGCGACGGCGCGGCGGCGAGGGCGCCGTGCCGACCGTAGGGAGGCGCAATCCCCTCGCCGCCGCCGGCGCCGCGCGCGCAGGTCCGTCCGAAGGACGGGGCGGAGCGCGCAAGCCGGCCGCGGGCACGGGCCAGCAGCCGGCAGCCTTCGTGCCGTTCGGCTGGTATCGCGCGAAACCGGGCGCGCGGGGAGTGCGCCGAAGGCGCGCCCCAGCGCCCCGGTCTCGCGCGAGCCGTCCACGATCCGCGCGCCATCACCTTACCGGCTCTACCGCCGCACGAACTCCGCATTCCTCAGTTCTTTGCGGAGGGGGAGAGCGCGTAGCGCTCGGGGGAGGGGCTTTCTTCCAAGAAAGCCCCTCCCCCACTTCCTTGCCGTCCACCGTTGCCTCTGCCGTGACGCCGTCTACGCCCGCTCCAGCACCAGCAGCCAGTCGCGGCGGATTTCGATCTGCGGGACGGCCCACGAGCCGTCGGCGTCGCCCTCGGCCACGCCCATGTCGTGCTCGGCGCCGGTCGAGGGGTCCCACAGGAACGCCCGGTAGCGCGCCCCCGGCTCCAGCTCGCGGATGACCGGCGCGGGCATCGCGCTGAACAGGTAGACCAGGCGCAGCTCGCCGGGGATGCCCGCCGCGTAGGGCAGCATGAAGTTGTCCTCGCTCCAGCGCGGCTCGACCCACTCGGGGTGCGGTTCGATGCGCCACCACTGCCAGCGCTCCAGCAGCCGCCTGGCCATGCCCAGTTGCGCCGAGCCCGGCAGCGCCATCGCCTCCTCCCACGGCCGGTCGCCCCATGAGTAGCCGTGCGGCGACGGGCCGTAGCGCGCCTCGGGGCGGTTGAGGCCCAGAACATCATGCGCACGACTTCCTCGCGGCAGCTCTCCATGATGCCCTCATAGCACACCTCGGAGTTGATGACCGGCATGGTGGGCTCCTGCGCGCGTGCCTCGACCACCGAGCGCACCGTGTTGGGCAGGCTCGCGCGGTCGCCGTGGCCGGTCTGCAGCATCTCGAAGTCGAGCACCGAGTCGTCCTCGACCTGCTCGCGCCCACGCCGCGTCGGGTGGATGCTGACGGGCCGGTCCCACGGGTCGGTCTCCTGCACGTAGCGGCCGACCTCGGTCCAGCCGGCGCGCTGGATGGCCATGTCCTTCTCGGCCTGCTCGGTCTGCTTGTGCAGGTACCAGGGCATGACGCCTTCGCCCGCGAGGCACCAGACCACCGGGTAGGCGCCCCAGCGCGCGATGATCTGCCGCCAGTGGGTCTTCATGCGCTCGACGCCCAGCCACGGGAGGTAGTAGCCCCAGCA
>JALGUI010000523.1 GCA_029820915.1 Candidatus Zipacnadia bacterium
GACCTCGCGTACGCGTGGCCGGGCGGCAACCCGCAGGGCGGCTATGACTGGGAGTCGTACACCAACGCCGCGCGGCCCGAGAACCGGCGGGCCTTCACCGAGGCGACGGGCATCGAGTTCGACCCGCGCTGGCTGGTGATGGCGCCCCGGACGCTCGATGTCCCGCCCCGGCCGGAGTACCTGGCGTGGATGGCGTGGGTGCAGGCGGGCGTGAAGGGGTTCATGCGCCGGGCGACCGACGTCGTGCACGAGCACGGCGCGCGCACCTGGCTGTACTGGGGCGACTGCCACGTGGGGATCGAGCCCTACCTGGGGAGTCTGGAGGCCGGGAACGTCGATGAGGTGGACAAGCCCGCGGGCGACCCGGTGACGGCGCGGGCGCTGGTGGACTTCCCCGGCGAGGTCTACCGGCGGCTGCGCGTGGAGTGGCTGCACTCGCACGTGGTGGCGCGCGCCGACGCGGCGGCGTGGCTGAGCGCCAAGTGGGAGCGCGCCAGGCGCGGGCTGCTCATGCAGCCGCCGCAGGGCCTGTACTGGATGCCCATGCCCGCCGCCACCAGCCTGGCGGACGACGCGTTGCGCGAGGACGTCGTCGAGGAGATCGCGCAGATCAGCGACGAGTTCCGGCTGATGGCCGGGCGGCTCGGCGGGGCGCGGGCGTATGAAGATGGCCTCAACCTGTACGTCGTGCACTCGTGGGGGAAGCAGTACTCGTGGCGGCCCTGGGGCAACCGGGTACTGTGGCACCTGACGGACATGCCGGTGCGGGTGCGCTTCATCAGCTTCCGGGACGTGATCGAGGCGGGTGTGCCCGAGGACGCGCACTGTCTCTTCCTCTACGGCCTGCCCGGCAGCGCCTGGAGCGGCGGGTACGTCTGGGAGGATGAGCGGCTCGCCGCCGCCATCGCGGAGTTCGTGCGCTCGGGCGGCGGGCTGGTCGGCCTGCAGGCACCGTCGGAGATCGACGGGCGCTGGGCGCTGGCGGATGTGTTCGGCGTAGCGCCTGCGGGCGCGGCGGCAGCAGCGGAGCAGGTGGCGGCGTACTCGGGCGACGAGTGGGTGGACGAGGCGGCGCTGGCCGAGGCGCGCGAGGAGGGCGGCGCGGCGCTGGCGCTGGCGAGTCGAGGGCGCGGCCACGATCCTCGGCATGGAGCAGGCCGTGCCCGCCGCTCCGGCAGCGGAGGACGTGACGGTCGCCTACGCCCTGGTGGCCGCCGACGGCTCGACCTCGCCGGGCATGACGGTGCGCGAGGTGGGGGAGGGGCGCGCGGCCTGGCTGACCGGCTGGTCGCCGGGCTACGACTTCTCGCGGGTGCTGCGCTCGGCGATCTTCTGGGCGGCCGGGCGCGAGGCGGAGGCGGGCGTGCTCGACGTGACCGGTGGCGACGACCTGTTCGTGTACGCGTATCCGGGCACGCGGACCGTGGCGCTGCTCAATGCCGGCGACGAGGCGGTCGAGGCGACGGTACGCTGCGATCCGGTGATCCTCGAGCTGCCGGTACTGGCCCCCATGCCGGTCATCGACGCGGTCACGGGGGAGACGCTGGGGACGGTCGCGCAGCTCGGCGAGGGCCTGACCGTCACCGCTATCCCGCACTGCATGCGGCTGCTGCGGGTGGGGGAGCAGCGGCCGTAGTCGGCTCGCCATGTGCCAACAGGGGGGCACCGCTTGGCGTCAGAACGAGATATCCGAGATCAGCCACTCGCCCTCGCGCTTCTCGAGCCCCACGAAGAGCATGCCGAGCTGGTACTCACCGCCGCCCAGGGGCGACATGTAGTCGGGCGGTGGGGTCATGGAGTAGCGGGCGCGGGCATGCTCGCCGTCGATCTCCTCCACGTCCACGCGATCGGCGTCCCGCAGTATCGCCTGGTTGCTCTTGCCGGTGACCACGAACGCGTCCCCGGAGGTGAACGCCGCGCCGCAGCGCTCGCGCAGCTCAGGGGTGAGCGCCGCCAGGCAGCCCTCGGCGTCCTGCGCCTGGAACGCGGTCAGGAACTCGAGGAGTGTCCGTCGCACCGCGGCCCCCTCCGGGCCGGGCTCGACGACGAGCGCCATGCTCCGGTCCGCCCCGACCTCGACGGGCACATGGAGCGTCGTCCCCGCGCGGGAGCCGGCCATCTCCTGGCCGGTGAGCAGGTCGCGCACCACGGGCTGCTCTTCGGTCAGCCCCAGCGCCACCAGATCCACGCCCAGCTTGTCCGCCCGTGGCGCTCCCTCGCTCCGGACGGTGAAGTACACGCGCCCGTCCTGGCCGGGTCCCCAGCGCTCGACCCACAGGCCCGGCAGGCCGAACTGCGCGCACGTGATCGGCCGCCAGCCGGCGGTGGCGACGGCGTGGATGGCCGGGATGTAGCGCCGCCAGGTCGGCCGGTCGCGCTCGTACAGCTCGGGGTGCCGCCAGTAGTTCATCCCGCCCTCGGGCCCGGCGTTGGAGATGCCGGGGAAGATCCCCCAGAACAGGCAGCGGTTCATGTACTGCTCCATCTGCTCGGCGGTGACGACCGGCTTGTGCTCCCAGTGCCACTCGAGCAGCAGCGTGATGGGCTTCTGATAGCCGAAGACGCGGCGCACGTCGGTCTGTTCGGCGGTCTGGCGGCTGGGCGAAACCTCGGAGCCGATCACGTCGAAGAGATGGGCGTAGAAGATGTGACCGCTTGGCGGCATGTTACACATCATCAGCCCGCCCTCGCCGCGGATGCGCTCGGACCAGGCGCGGTGGAACTCGGCCGAGGACATCCAGACGGGGAGCACGGGCATCATGGTGCGCTCGGAGCAGGACAGCGGGCGGTCGGCGGTGGCGAAGTGATCGCGGCGGTAGTTCTCGCCGCCGACCATGATGACCTGATCGATGTACAACCCGTCGAACGGGCCCTGGTCGGCGAAGCGCTCCGCCGCGCGGTCGTACCACTCGTTGCGCTTGTCCCACGCGTTGAGGCCGGGCAGGTCGGGGTCGGCGTTGATGTAGGTCATGCGCATCCAGCGGTCGGCCCGCCCCGCGACCCCGCCCCATACCTGGTTGTGCCAGCCGGTCCAGGGGATATTGCCGTGCTCGTCGCGGATCGCGCAGTTGGTGACCAGCTCCTCCGGCCAGCCGCGGCCCTGTAGCGCCGCCATGACCTCCTCATCGGTGGCCGGCGGCGGGTCGGGCTCATCGTAGTCGCCGATGACCACCCACATCTCCTGCGCGTTGGTGGCGGGTAAGGAGTAGATGCCGCGCTCGCGGTTCCAGGCCACGTCGTGCGGGCCCTCGTCGTACATGAAGCCGAAGTCCTCGGGGCCCGCGATCTCGGTCGGGTCCATAGTGCCGAAGAACCAGCAGCCCTGGCGCTGGGCGCGCACCCGGAAGAGCTCGGGGAACATGCGGTAGTACTTCGCGGCCGCCGCGCGGAAGCCCCACTCGCCGGGGTGGCGGTAGACGAAGAAGCGGAAGGGCGCGCGCGAGGGGTGCTTGCCGGCCGCCGGGCTCAGGCCGAAGGCGAACTCCACCTGCAGGAAGCTCACCTCGCCCGCGTTCTCCCACGAGGTGGTGACGGTGGCGGGCTCGTCGGTGCGGATCGCCAGCGACAGGCCGTCGCGCTCGTCGCCGAGCGAGCAGAACGGGAAGCGCGCGATATCCTGGCCCGCCGCGCGCACGACCTCGGACAGCGTGCCGGGCTGGGAGGCGTCGGCGCTCTCGCGCAGGTTGCGGCCACGCAACGGTCCTCGCCCGTGGTGTCGCGCACCTCACCGGCGACCTCGATGGCGCCGCGGTGGGCGATGTACTCGACCTCGGCCTCCAGGCCGAGCGCAGGCAGCGAACCGGCCTGGCGCAGGCCCTCGCCCGCCTCCTCGATGCTGCCTCCCACAGGAAGCAGGAGGCTACCGGCGGCGGCGTCGCGCAGGCACAGGCCCGAATGTGGCGCGGCCAGCGCGTCCGTCCAGTCAACGTCACGCAGCTTGACGCCGGTGAGCGCACCGCTGCCTGCGTCGAACTCGAGCGCCAGACCGTCCTCGGTGGCGATCGTGACGGGTAGCGCGACCGGGCCGCTCGCGGGCTCGCGGCGCTCGGCGGCGTAGAGCGCGTAGCGCTCCACCTCGCGCACCGACAGGTCATCGAACCAGGCGCGGCCGGCGTGGTGGCGGAAGAGCCCACGCAGCTTGATCCAGCGCACGGGCTTGGTCGGGCGGATGGTCAGCTCGCGGAACTGCCAGTCGTGGCTGCCCGTGTCGAACGGCACGGCCTGGCCGTAGAGGAAGCTGCCATCGGTGTACTGCAGGTCGGCCCAGAGTGAGTAGTGACTGTCTGGCTGGCCGGAGACGTCCTCGCAGCGGCTCCATCCGGAGATCACCAGCCCGAAGGCGCGGGAGCGCTCGAGATCGACCTGCTGGAAGACGCCGCGCACGTCATCGGCCGACTCATTGACGAGCAGAACCGAGCGTTGGCCGGAGCGCGC
>JALGUI010000524.1 GCA_029820915.1 Candidatus Zipacnadia bacterium
CGAGGGGCTGCTGTTCACGCTCGACGAGAGGTACGAGTACTGGGGGCCGTTCTACCCGACCCAGCACTTCTTCCGGGGCGAGCCGGACAAGTGCCTGCCCGCGCTGCGCGACGCAGGGATGGCCGGGAGGACGCTGACCGGCGCGGATACCGGGTCGCTGCGCGAGGTCATCGAGCTGCCGGACCTGATCGTGTGGCCGTAGACGGGAACGGCGCCCCTCCCCCGGCGACCGCAAGCGGTCGCTTCCCCCCTCCCCCTGTGCCGCTTCGCGGCAGGGCGGGAGAGGGGGGGGAACGGCAGACGGGAACGATGACCGAGACGACGACCGACGGGCGGGGGCGCCCGTCGCACGGAAGGGCGCCCGTCGCACGGAAGACGGCATCCGTCGCATGACGCGAACGGAGGCTCACTCAATGACACGACACCTCGTGGTGCCGGCGCTCGTGACGAGCGCGATGGTGATAATGATGGCGGCGCATGGACAAGAGCTGACCGACAATCTGTTCGCGGACCCCTCATTCGAAGAGGGCATGACCGAGCGCGAGCCGTTCGGCGTGCCCACGGGCTGGTCGCTCTACGACGGATCGGGTGAGGAATCCCGGCTGGAGCTGGTCGAGCCCGGCTACGAGAGCGAGCGCGCGCTGCTGATCTTCGATGGCGACCCGCTGACCGAGATCGGCGTGTACCAGGACGTAGAGGCCGAGGGCGGCATCGGCTACGAGGCATCGGCGATGGTGAAGGCGCTCGAGCCCGCCGGCGGCGGCGGCGCGTACATCCAGCTCCTCTTCCGCCCGTCGGGCGAGTACGTGCAGGTGAGCCTGGCCCGCGCGCGTAGCGACACGTTCACGCGCATCGCGGCCATCGGGATGGCGCCGGAGGACACTACGGAGATTCGCGTGTACTTCTACACCCACAAGGGCCCGACGCCGCACTTCCTGATCGATGACGTCCGTCTGATCGGCGGGGTCGAGCCCCCACCACCCCCGCCCGAGCCGGTGCCGCCCGTGTATGACGCGCTCAAGGACCTGCACCTCCAGACCGATCTGGTGCGCGGCGGCGAGGCGCAGGTAACCATCGTCGCGCCCGAGCGCTACCGTGCGCAGTCCGAGGCGATCGCCCGGACCGTCGAGGCGATCACCGGCGTGAGGCCGAAGGTCGTGGGCGATGACGCCGAGGTCGCGGCGGTGCCGGCCGATGACGGGCAGCTCGACCGCAACTTCATCTGCATCGGCAACCGCAACACGAACGCGATGATCGAGGAGCTGTACAACCGCTTCTACACGCTGCTGGACCTGCGTTACCCCGGCGCGGGCGGGCACGTGGTGCGCACCTGCCACAACCCGTTTGGCGACGGCCACAACATCGTGTTCGTCGGCGGCAGCGATGACGCGGGGGTGGCCGCGGCTGCGCAGGCCTTTACCGCCGCGCTCGGCGATGCGGGCGGCGGGCAGGGCGAGCTGACCATCGGCCGGCTGATGGAGATCGAGACCGACATCGAGTTCTCGCACAACCCGGCTGAGATCGAGACGTGGGACGCCTCGCGCGGCTACAGATCGGTGGGCTACTTCGGCTGGAACTCCATCTCCAAGCACGCGGCGGCCTACTACATGACCGGCGACGAGTACCATGCGCGCCAGTTCATCCGCCTGGCCTTCCCGGACGATGAGGCGAAGGCGCAGATCGCCGAGATCGACGGCGAGCGCATCGAGAACAAGGACGACCCGCTGGCCGGGCCATACCACTACAACGCGCACATGATGATCCTGTTCTGGGACCTGATCGAGGAGAGCCCGGTCTTCACTGACGAGGAACGGCTCGAGGTCACCAACGCCTTCTCACGGCAACTCGACTGGCGCAAGGGCGAGGGCGCATATGGCCTGCAGAGCCCAGTCGATCGTGTCGGCTCGCGGCACAGCCAGTGGTCGGCGATCTCGCTCTACAGCCTGTCGCGCTACTTCGCGAAGGACTACGGCGACCCGGTCTGGCGGCAGGGGATGCTGGGCTCGAAGATGGCCTTCGCCAGCCTGGAAGAGCACGCGTGGGTGTACGGTGAGTCCGACAACCTGTTCTGGTACAACACCGGCCACGCGCCGATCCTCTCCTTCATGGTGCTGTCGGCGTGGCGCGGACCGATGGAGAGCGGCGTGCTGGACGAGCTGCTGCGTGGGCAGGAGATCCTGGCCACGGGCAGGGACAACGACTGGGACCTCAACACGGCGGCCATGACCTTCCTGCACCAGGCCGCGTACCTCACCGGCGACGGGCGCTGGCTGGAGTACCGCAACCGCACGGGGATGGACCTGACGATCCCGCGCGTGGGGCAGTCGTTCTGGCCGGACGCGAGCCTGCAGCCGGAGCTGCCGATGGACATGGTCGGGCACTGGAGCATCCACGAGATGCCGGAGCCGATGTGGGCCGTGCGCGGCAACGGCTTCCCGCCGGAGGACTCGTTCCAGTTCGGCAGCTTCCGCTCGGCGCCGGACGCGGGAGGCGACTACATCCTGATCGACGGCTACAACGGCGCGTCGCGCAACCCGTACCACACCTTCGCGATCCTGGAGATGCGGCTGGGTGGCGCGACGCTGCTCAAGGGCTACCACAATCAGGTGCTGACCCGCGTGGACGGGATGGTCGAGCCGCAGATTGCCATGGACGGCGCGCTGCGCACGCGCGACGTGGTGGGCGATGTCGCGATGTGCGTGGGCGAGGTGCCGCGCGCGGCGTACTGCAACTGGCGGCGCACATTGGCCCAGCGGGTGGGGCGGTACGCCCTGGTGGTTGACGAGCTGACCATGCGCGAGAGCAGCGACAACATCCAGGTGCAGACGCTGTGGGAGGTGCCGAGCGGGCAGTGGGACGCCGACCTCGGCGGCATCGGCGTGAGCACCGTGGTCGGGCCCTACACCCCTGTCGGGTGGGTCAGCCGCCGCGCGCTGTCCTGCCCGCACGAGAGCGAGCGCGCTGTCCTGCCCGCACGAGAGCGACCCGGAGGGCGAGGAGTTCGTGGCGGAGCACGAGAGCCTCGGCGTCGTGCTGCTGCGCGCCACCGAGGTGGGCCAGTGGTTGGAGATGGTGTTCACGCTCGACGAGCCCCTCGAGGGACAGGTCTACGCCGACTTCCTGCGCTACATTGACCGCGGCGTCTTCAGCCTCTCCCTCGACGGCGAGCAGGTGGTCGAGCGCTACGACTCGTGGGCGGCGACCGCGCAGCCTGAGCGGGCGGACCTCGGGCGCCACCGCCTGGCGGCCGGGGAGCACCGGCTGCGGGTCG
>JALGUI010000525.1 GCA_029820915.1 Candidatus Zipacnadia bacterium
CGTGCACCCGCGCGGGGAGATGGAGTTGGGCAACTACGTGGCCGCCTACCCGAACCCGAACGGCGCGGGCGCCATCTTCCCGCTGGTACCGATGTCGGCACGCATCACAATGACGGAGAAGCTCTTTGCGGCCATGTTCGGTCTGCCGGTCGGCGGGAGCAGCATGCGCCGGGGAGACAGCCTGGTGATGCGCTTCATGGCCGTCTCGGCGCCGACCAGCCTCGAGGAAGGCAACCAGGTATTCGACGACATCCGGCGCACTCTCGGCCTCGGCTGCGAACCAGCCTACTCGGTCACGCCGTCGCAGGGGCAGGTCGAGGCGACGACCGGCTACCTGACCGTCGCCGCCGAGCGGGGGGCGTTCGCCGCTCGGCTGACGAAGACGACCATGCCCACGGCCCTGTTCCTCAACGTTCGCGGGCTCACCGATAACTGGTCGTGCGCCAAGCAGGTCAACGGCGGACCGCTCAGACCGGCCACGGTCCACGAGGGTGTGGGCTACACTAACGTAGACCTCAACCAGGGCGACGTGGATGTCGTGGTCGGCCATCCGGTGCTCTGTGACGCACCGGGCCTGAAGGTAGTGGCGTGGGTGACAGGAGCCGGGATCGAGGTCTTCGCTCAGAACCCCGGTGACAACGACATCACCTGCGAACTGTCATCGAACCCCGCCTTCGGAGGCCTGCCCTCGGCGGCGGAGACCGTCACCGTCGAGGCGGGCGGCTCCGTTACCCTCAATTGGCCGGCCGGGCCTTGATGAACCTGCCTCGCACCTGACTTGGGCACGTGACCTGGCCTGTCCCCAGAAACGGGTCTAGATGCTGCACTATGACATAAGGCATCTGGGCTCATGGTGGAGGCAGGCAGATGGGACGCAGGCGGCATACACCGGAGCAGACCATCGACACGCTCAGGCAGGCCGAGACCACACAGCTTGAGTGGGAGCCGCGGTAGTCGCACGCTCGCGGTCACAGGGGCTGACGCTCTCCCGAAAGGACAGACCGGCACATGGCCTCACCCGAGAGCCGCGAGTACCTGCGCGGGCTGCGCGAGACGCCATCGTTCGGCGCCGACGGGTTCGACCTGGAGGGGCTGCGTACGGGCATGGCCACGCGCCGCGAGCCCGCCGATCCGGCGGTCCGCTGCCTGCCCGTGGACGTGGGTGGCACTCCCGGCGAGTGGGTGCTCGCGCCCGGCGCGGACCCGGACGTGCGGCTACGTGCGGCTGCTCTACCTGCACGGGGGCGGCTATGTATCGGGCTCCGGCGCCTACTACCTCCCCCTGGCGGCTCACCTGTCGGCCGCGGCGCAGTGCGCGGTCCTGCTGCTCGATTACCGCCTGGCGCCCGAGCACCCTTTCCCCGCCGCGCTCGAGGACTGCGTCCGGGCCCACCAGTGGCTCACCGCCACGGGGCCTGCCGGGGCCGCGCCGGCCGGGGCCACCTTCATCGCCGGTGACTCGGCAGGCGGCGGCCTGACCCTGAGCACGCTGCTGGCGCTGCGGGATCGGCGGCTCCCGTTGCCGAATGCGGGCATCGCCCTGTCGCCCTTCACCGACCTGACGCTGACCGGGGAGTCGATTCGCTCCGAGGGGGAGCTGGACCCGATCATGCATCCCCGCGGCCTGCCCGAGTTCGTGACGCTGTACATCGGCGACGGCGACGTGCGCGACCCGCTCGCCTCGCCGGCCTTCGGCGACTACACCGGTCTGCCGCCGATCCTCATCCAGGTCGGCGAGCACGAGATTATCCGAGATGACAGCGTGCGGGTGGCGGAGAGGGCGCGGGCGGACGGGGTTGACGTGACCATCGAAGTCTGGGAGGGCATGTTCCACGTGTTCCAGTCCCATGACCCCCTGCTCCCGGAAGCCCGGGAAGCGATCGAGCACATCGCCTCCCTCATACGTTCCGGCTGAGTTCGTCGGCGAAGGCCTCACGCGACACTGATTGCCGGACAGGAGACCACCGATGCGAGAGCGCAACTTCCAGTTCCGACAGCGACTGAACGTCGTCCACCTGCCCGACCGGCGTGACCCGGGCCTACAGCCCTCTGAGGGCGAGACGGCCGTTGAGCACGGCCGGCGCATTGTCGTCGGTACGCAGGCCACGGACTACGTGACCGGAGTGGCCAAGGACCTGCAGGATTACCTCTTCACCAGCATGGACGTGTCCACGCTGCTGATCCGGGGCGAGGGCACCGGCCCCGGCACGATTCGTCTGACCACCGGGGCCGAGTCGCCCGCGCTGGGGGAGGGCTTGACCGAGCGGCGCAGCTACCGCCTCATCGTCGAGCCGGACGCCATCACCATCTGTGGCTGCGACGAGCGCGGGCTGGGGCAGGGGTGCTACTACCTCGAGGACCTGATGAACCTGCGCGAGGCGCCCTTCGTGGCGCAGCAGGACGTCGTCCGCGTCCCCATCTTCTCGCCGCGCATGGTCCACTCCGGCTGGGGCATCGACCAGTTCCCGGACGCGCACCTGAACGCCATCGCCCACGCGGGCATGGACGCCATCCTGGTCTTCGTCAAAGGGCCGGACATGACCACCACCGGCTACCTGGACCTGAACGACCTCGTGGACCGCGCCGCACTGTACGGCGTGGATGTCTACCTCTACAGTTACCTCGCCAGCCGCATGCACCCCGACGATCCGGAGGCAGAGGCCTACTACGAGAGCACCTACGGCGCACTGATGCAGTCCTGCCCGGGGGCGAAGGGGATCGTGTTCGTGGGCGAGTCCTGCGAGTTCCCCAGCAAGGACCCGCATACCACCGGACGCCTGCGGCTGGACCCCTCGCCGGACGGCAAGCCCGACCCGCGGCCGAGCCCGGGCTGGTGGCCCTGCACCGACTACCCGCAGTGGCTCGACCTGCTCAAGCGCATCCTGCGCAAGCACAACCCCGACCTCGACATCGTCTTCTGGACCTACAACTGGGGCTGGGCGCCGGAGGAGGACCGGGTGGCGCTGATCCGCTCGCTGCCGACGGACATCTCGCTGCAGGCGACATTCGAGATGTTCGAGGACGTGGTCAAGGATGGCATCGTGACGCGTTGCGTGGACTACACGGCCTCGTTCGAAGGGCCGGGCAAGTACTTCCGCAGCGAGGCCGAGGCCGCTCACGAGCGGGGCATCCCCCTCTATGCGATGAGCAACACGGGCGGGCTGACGTGGGACATCGGCGTCATCCCCTACGAGCCGATCCCGTTCCAGTGGGCGCGCCGCTACCGGGGACTGCTCGAGGCGCATGAGAAGTGGGGGCTGGTCGGACTGATGGAGTCGCATCATTTCGGCTGGTGGCCCTCCTTCGTGAATGAGCTGGCCAAGTGGGCCTACTGGGAACCGGCCACAACCACCGAGGAGATGGCCGACAGGCTGGCCCGCCGCGACTTCGGCCCGGAGGGTGGCCCGTTGGCCGTGCAGGCCTGGGAGGCCTGGAGCGACGCCATCCGGGACTACGTCCCCACCGGTGAGGACCAGTACGGGCCGTTCCGGGTCGGGCCGGCGTATCCGTTGCTCTTCGAGACCGAGCGCGAACCCTTCCCGTCGGCGCCATACGCTCACTTCGGCAACCGCATCCTGAAGACCGCCTACACCCCGCACAAGCCCGAGGATCTGGAGGTCGAGATCGGGCTGCTGGCGCGCATGGCCGGCCGCTGGGAGGAGGGCATCGAGCTGCTCGAGCAGGCCATCGCGGCGGCGCCTGAACGCAAGCGTGCTGAGGCCCGGCGCACCTTGGGGCTGGGCCGGTTCATCCGCAACTGCGTGCAGACGGCCATCAACACCAAGCGCTGGTGGCGGCTCAAGCAGCG
>JALGUI010000526.1 GCA_029820915.1 Candidatus Zipacnadia bacterium
GTGCTGAGACGACTTGAGAGTGAAGTCGGCGGAAGGAGAGGGCAAATGAAGTGGGTCACTCGTGAACGCCCGAAGACCGACCGCATTGCCTGCCCGTGGTTGATCGAGAAGTTCATTGACCCTGAGGCCGAGTTCCTGTACGTGCCGGCGGACGAGGTGCTGGCGACGGCGACGCGCGAGGGCGCGAAGTCGTTCGACTGCACCGGCGCCGACTACGGCCACCGCGAGGGGAAGTGCACGTTCGAGATGCTGATCGAGGAGCACGGTCTGGACGATCCGGCCCTGGCGTACCTGGCGCAGATCGTGCACGGCGCGGATGTGCGGGACGACCGCGACATCACGCCGGAATCGCGCGGGCTTCTGGCCGTGGCGGAGGGCTTCCACGCGCTGGAGCTCGATGACCACGAGGCACTTCGGCTGCAGAGACCCGTCTATGACGCGCTGTACCGGTGGTGCCAGAAGAAGGTGCAGGTCCAGTAGTCGGGCGACTCGTGACTCCGCGAGTACCTTCACCGCAAGGCATCGATGGGAGGTGAGCCAACGTCGTGGGCGAGGAACCCGGCCAGAAGCGATCCGGCCTGTCGCGACTGATCGAGTTCCTCGGTCTGCGCAGGAGCATCGTCGGGTTGCTGGCAATGGTCATCTTGGTCGGCATGGGCGAGCACATGGCCGAGCAGTTCCTGCCACTGTACCTGATGGCTCTTGGCGGCGGCTTCATGTCGGTGGGCCTCCTCAACGGGATGGACAACCTCCTGGGGGCGCTGTACTCGTTCCCGGGCGGCTATCTATCTGACCGCATGGGTACCAAGCGGGCACTGTTGCTGTTCAACGTGCTGTCGATGATCGGCTTCGGCGTGGTCGTGCTGATTCCCGCCTGGCAGGCCGTGCTGGGTGGGGCGGTGCTCTTCCTGTCCTGGACGGCCATCTCGCTGCCCGCCACCATGAGCCTCGTCGCTCGCGCGCTCCCCAAGAGCAAGCGCACGATGGGGGTGTCCGTCCATTCTCTCGTGCGCCGGGTGCCCATGGCCCTCGGACCGATGGTGGGCGGTGCCTTCATCGGCATCTGGGGCGTCGAGCTGGGGGTGCGACTCGCGTTCGCAGGCGCCCTGGTCATGGCTGTGGTGGCGGCCGTGGCGCAGCAGGTCCTGATCGAGGACGACGCGCCGGGCGCCACCGCGGCGCGGGCCGCCCCCGCCGCCGAACGCAACCCGCTTGTCCTGTGGCGAGAGATGAGCCCGAGCCTGCGCCAGTTACTCGTCGCCGACATCCTCGTGCGCTTCTGCGAGCAGATCCCGTACGCGTTCGTCGTGCTGTGGGCCGTCGGAACTGTTCAGGACCCGGGCCCGGTCACGGCGTTCCAGTTTGGGATCCTGCGAAGCATCGAGATGGCCACGGCGATCCTGATCTACATCCCGGTCGCGTACCTGGCCGACCGGGGGCACAAGAAACCGTACGTGGTCGCCACCTTCGTGTTCTTCGCCATCTTCCCCCTGTTCCTCATGATCTCGCATTCCTTCGAGCTGCTGGCGCTGGCCTTCGTTGTGCGCGGGCTCAAGGAGTTCGGCGAGCCGACCCGGAAGGCGCTCATCATGGATCTGGCCCCCGAGGACCGCAAGGCCGGCATGTTCGGGCTGTACTACCTCGTCCGCGACGTGATCGTGTCGGTGGCCGCCTTCGGCGGCGCATTCCTGTGGGCCATCCACCCGAGCGTGAACCTGCTGGCCGCCTTCGCCTGCGGCGTGGCGGGCACGGTGTGGTTCTGGCTGCGCGGGCGGGACCTGGCGCCCTTGGCCGATTGAGGCCTGTCGCATCCCGTGCCCTCCCCACCGATCGCGACCTGCCGCCGGTGCACGCGCCGCGGCGGCAGGTGCGGGCCGTGACCCGGCGAAGACACCACGACCTCGTGGGCGTAGTTCGCTCGCGCGGACACCGGCCGGTCGAGAGAGGATGAGTCCCGTGGAGAGACTGCGCATCGCCTGCATCGGCGCCGGGTCGGCCATCGGCGCCCGCACCAGCGGCTTCCTGCAGGTCATCAACCAACTCCATGACATGTACGACCAGTTCGCGATCATGGACATCAACGAGGAGAACGCCCGGGCGGCGGCCGCGGCCTACGACATCCCCGAGGTCTATACGAGCCTGGACGACCTCTTCACCAAGGGCAGGCCGGATGTGGTGGTGCGGCTGACGCCCACCGACTCGGCCTTCGCCGTCTGCATGGCCGCCGCCGAGGCCGGCTGCCACATCCTCAGCGAGATCCCGATCGCCTTCAGCCTGCCCCGGGCCGACGCCATCATCGCCAGGTGCCGGGAGAAGGGCGTCAAGCTGGAGGTCGCCGAGAACGTGTGGACCTGGCCCCGCGAGCGGCTGAAGCAGATGATCGTGCAGCAGGGGCTCATCGGCGAGATCACTCACTGCCGCCTCAAGTACCCCTGCGGGGCCTACCACGGCTTCTCCGCCATCCGCAAGCTGGTGGGCGCCGAGGCCGAGCGGGTGCTGGGCTGGGACGGCGCGGTGCCGGTGGTCAACATGCTCAGCTACGGCGGCGAGCCCATGGCCGAGACCATGTGGGACGGCGGGCTGATCAGGTTCCCCGGCTCCGACACCGCTCGGCCCGTGCACTGCATCTTCGAGATGCCACCCAAGCGCCCGGTCTGGCGCCACGCCTGGGACGTCGAGGGCACGAAGGGCTTTGCTCGATGACCCGGAGACGCTGCAGCAGCTCACCGACGACTTCGAGGCCGGAGCCGCCGACCGCGAGCGGCACTACCCCATCGAGTGGGTCTACGGCGAACGCGACGGTGAGCGGGTGCTCGAGTGCGTCAAGGTCGAGACCGACCCGCCCGTCGTCTGGGAGAACCCCTACGCGAAGTACGGCATCTGCGAGGACGACGCGGTCTCCAAGGCCACTTACCTGGAGAGCATCTACCGGGCGGTCGTCGAGGACCGGCCGCTGGTCTATGGCGCCGAGAACGCGCGGCGGGACATGGAGCTGTGGATCGCGATCCGCGAGAGCGCGTGGCAGGGCAATGTGTGGGTGGACCTGCCGCTGACCGAGATCACGAGCGTCGAGCAGGCCATGCACGAGGAGTTCGAGCGGCGCTACGGCTGCGACCCGCTCGGGGACATCGAGAGGCAACTGCAGGTGGTCTACGACCGCACGCCGGTGATGTGGACCGTGGCGGGGTGGCTGTAGGGACCGGCGGCAACAGG
>JALGUI010000527.1 GCA_029820915.1 Candidatus Zipacnadia bacterium
CGCCGACCCCGGCGGCGTCGATCGAGTACGCATCGGGGATGGTGATGACCGTCTGCATGAGCGTCACACTCCCGTGTTGCCGTCGTCGTGTCGTGTGGTTCATGGAGAGGCCGGCCCTCCCGCCCACGGGCGGGACCTGTGCCGTTTGCCCGTTGCCGTGCGCGTCCCGATCTTCGAACGGCGCACGGACAGGAGTGTCCGTGCCACGGAACAACGACGGCAACGGCCGACGGGCGAGGCGCCCGGAAGACCGCTGCGCGGTCTTGATTGCGGGGTTCGCTGCGCGAACACCCGTCGCACGGGACGGTGAACCGTGACGGCGCTGCGTGGGGCGGAGGTCTGCCGTCGGCTCAGGTCGAACCGACCTCCCGACGCGTCGCCCTGTTCTGTGACGACATTCCGCGCGCCGGGCGGGCCGGCCTTCCCGCGGAAGGTGCGCCGGAGGGAGAGCGGGATGACGAAGTGGGGCCTCATCCTGGTCGTCGCGCTGCTTGCGGCGACCTCGCCCTGTGGCGCCGAGGAGCCGCCCGGGCCCTGGGATGACCCCTGGGTCGCGGACCCGGCCCTGCGCGGCCTCGCCGGCTGGATCACCTTCCGGCTCACCTTCGACGCCGAGAGCATGCTCCCGGAGATGGCGGCCGGGGAGTGGGCGCCGCAGATCAGCGGCACACCCGCCTTCGAGCCGGGGGTGAGCGGCATGGCGCTGGTGGCGGGCGACGGCAGCGGCCGGGCCATCTACCCGCGCGGCCCGAACGCCACCATGGGCACGCGCGGGGCGGTGTCGCTGTGGATCTGCCCGGTGCAGTGGACGCGCGTGAACGGCGGCAACACGACCTTCGTCATGACCAGCAACGCCTCGTTCTACCTCCAGCGCCAGGGCCCCGCCCATGATGCCGAGGGCAAGCTGACGCGGCATGAGGGCGTGCAGTACCTGATACGCGGCGAACTGACGGGGAACAAGACCCTCATGACCGACACCACCAAGTGGCCGAACGGAGAGTGGCGGTTCGTGGTCGCCAACTGGGCCTGGCCGACCTTCTCGTGGTCGATCAACGGGGGGGAGTTCGTCGGCCAGTCGGTGAAGAGCAACCCCGACGAGAGCTACTTCGGTGACCTCGTGGTGGGCGCGACCGGCGGGGAGCCGACGCTCATCGACGAGCTGACCATCTACCGCAGGCCGCTGACGCTCGAGGAGGCGCGGCGGCTCTACGAGACGCACGGACCGGATGCAGCGGAGGACCAGCGATGAGGACCATCGGGCTGATCGCGGTCGCGTATGTCATCCTGTGCTCACCGAGAGCGGTGGCGGAGATGGCGCGGCCCGAGGTGGCGCTGCCGCTGATGGCAACGCCGCCGACTATCGATGGGGTCATCGATGAGGCCGAATGGGCGGGGGCGACGCGCAACGTCGGCATGTACAGCCGCGCGCTGAGCCGGTTGGGCGACCGTGAGGCGATCTTCTGGGCGGGCTCAGACGGCGAGCAGCTCTACATGGCGGTCAAGTCCGAGCTGCCGCCCGGCGGCGAGCTGCTCACGCGCGCGGTGCCCGACGCCGACAACGACGTGACCGCGACGACGCGCGATGACTCGATCGAGCTGGTCGTGCATCCGCACCTGGGCGCGACCGAGGACGACCGGCGCTACTTCCACATCATCGTCAACGAGCGAGGCGCGATCTTCGACCGCTGGTTCGACGAGGGCAACCCGCAGAACCGCATCAACCGCAACTGGCGGCTGCAGAACTGGACCTTCGCGAACTCGAAGGCCGACGGCTGGTGGCACGTAGAGATCGCGATCCCCTTCAGCGAGATCGGCGCCACCGAGGCCGACCTGAGCCACCCGTGGGGCCTGCGCATCGGGCGCAACTTCAAGCGCGGCCACGACCAGGCGTGCTGGGAGCATATGGGCGCGGCATACGATGACGTGCCGACCATGCCGCGCATCAGCTTCGAGGCGGACGCGCCGGTGGTGCGGGTGATGAGCCTGCGCGGCGAGGGCAAGCCGCACATCGAGCTGGACATCGCCAACCCCGGCGCCGAGGACCTGGCGCTGACCGCGTTCATCTCCGACACCTGGCACCACAACCCGCCCGAGGAGCACACTGAGGGCCTGGCGATCCCGGCACGTGGGGCGTCCGCCGTGGTGTTCGAGCCGCGCGACGGCGGCCCGGAGGGCGAGCACCACACGCTGATCCGCGTGACGTCGGCCGACGAGCTGCGCACATTCTACGTGCGCGAGTTCAAGTGGAAGCTGGTGCGCGCGCCGGCCGACGAGCGCTGGACCATCACGCGCGAGGACAAGAAGGCGGTCACGCTCCAGTACTCAGTCTACCCCTACCATGATACGCTGCTCGCGCACGTGGACATCGCGGCGCTGGCCTCCAAGGAGCGCGTGACCGGAGCGACGCTGAGCTTCGCGCCGCAGGGATCGGACCAGGCCCTCGCGCAGGGCGAGCTGGCCTTCGATGGCGACAGCGCCGAGGCCCGGCTGGACCTGCCGGAGCTGGCCGAGGGCACGTACGAGGTGCGCCTACTGCTGCGCGGCGAGGGCGTGCCGGCCGAGCCGGTGGTGGGCGAGTACGTGCGCAAGGTCTTCGAGTGGGAGCACAATGACCTGGGCACGTCGGACATCGTCATCCCGCCCTTCACGCCGATCGAGGTGAATGGCGCCACGGTCTCGACGGTCCTGCG
>JALGUI010000026.1 GCA_029820915.1 Candidatus Zipacnadia bacterium
AGTGCTACCGCACGCCGGCGGCGATGCTGCGCGCGTACGAGCTGAGCGGCGAGCGGGAGTTCCTCGAGATCGCCCACACGGGCTTCTCCTACGCGGTCGCCAGGGGCGGCGGGAGTGGCAAGGGCGGGAGCGTGCAGCTCACCATCACACCGCACGCGGTCTACAAGCTCAGGCAGGCCGGCATCACCTCGCTGGACACCGCGCCGTGGGAGCAGGAGGCGTTCCTGCACGCGCCGGGCTGGGTGCCGATCGGTCCGGGCGAGGCGGCGGCCATCGAGGTCGTGGTCCAGAGCAACCGCGACGAGCCGCTGGCGGCCACGGTGGCGATGACGGGGCTGGCGGGCGGCGCGCCCGAGCCCGCACAGACGGCCGTCGGCCCTCGCGAGACGCGCGCGATGCACGCACAGACGGCCGTCGGCCCTCGCGAGACGCGCGCGATGCACGTCGAGCTGCCCGGCCTGTCCCTACAGCCAGGGGATGCCCTGACGGTGACGCTGTCGATGCGGGCGGGCGAGACGTCACTGGAGCAGCCGCTTGTGCTCGACTGCGTCGCGCCCGGCGAGGTGGGTGACGCCGTCGGCCTGATCGCGGGCGACGGGGACTTCCTCGCGCCGGCGCTCGACGAGGTCGGAGTGCGCTACGAGCGCATCTCAGGCCTCGACGACCTGTCGCGCTTCGGCATCATCTGGCTCGGGACGCAGGCGCATACGCTCGACGCCGCGGGGGTGGCGAGTCAGCCGGAGGCGCTGCTGCGCTGGGTCCATCGCGGCGGGACAGTGGTGATCTCGCAGCTCAACGACGACGGCTGGCAGGCGCGCTTCCTGCCCGGGATCGCCGTGCTCGCCGAGGACAATTCGACCAGCGGCGCGATCGTCGCGCCCGACCACGAGATCTTCCGCGCGCCGCACCGGGTCAGCGATCTGGCCGGGATGCAGATGTATGACACGATCGCCCGCGCCGACGGCTGGACGGCCCTGCTCGCCGATGCCAGCGGGCGACCGGCCGTCATCGCGACGACCTGCGGGCACGGCCGCATCCTCGCCTTCATGCCCAGCGTCGAGCGCTACGTGACCGGCGCACTGCCGGTCGCCGATGACGAGCAGCGCACGCAGTACCGGCGCTTCTTCGACAACATCGTGGCGTGGGCGGAGGGCGAGGGCGGGCAGGACTGAAGGGGCTCCGGGAGGAACAGGCCCTCGCGCGGAGGCGTTCCGAGGAGTGGGGTGATCATGCGACGCAGCGGGGCGCTGTACGCGGTCGGCTTGGCGATCGGGCTGGGGGCGGGCCTGCTCGCCGCCTGGCTGTGCAACCCCACGGCGAAGACGGGGTTGCTGGGGCAGTCGCTGTACCGCGCCGAGCTGAGCCTCTACGACTACCGCCTCGCCTGGGCCCCCTCGCCCGGCCCCAGCCCCGACATCGTGATCGTGATGATGGACGAGGAGTCGTTCTCGCAGCCGGAGCTGAGCATCTGGCCGTGGCCGCGCGGCTATCACGCGCGGGTCATGCGCAACCTCGCCGAGGCGGGCGCGCGGCTAATCGGCGTGGACATCATCCTGGCCGGGACGAGCAGCAGCGACGCCGAGCCGCCGCCCGACGCCGATCCCTTCTTCTGGGAGCCGCCGCTGTCGGAGGACGATGAGGAGCTGGCGGCGGCCCTGCGGGACGCCGGCAACGTGGTGTTGGCGATGGAGGTCGCCACGGAGGCCGTGGGCGAGGACGAGGCGGCGGGGGAGCTGACCGTGGCCAACTTCCCGCACGTGGAGTTCGAGACCGCGGCCCTGGCGCTGGGGGCGGTCAACCTGCCGACAGACCTCGACGGCACCGCCCGCCGCTACCTGACCTCCGTCATCCACCAGGATGTGCCCTACCCGTCGATGGCCGTGCGCCTGGCGGCGCTGTACGGCGGCGAGGACCCGGCCGCGCTCGAGGCGCGGGTGCTGGCGGCGGCGCGCTCCGACCATCCCGCCCTGCCCGCCACCGACTTCCTGGTGCACTACCGCGGCCCGGTCAGCCGGGGCTTCACGCGCATCCCTTACCACCGGGCCCTCTCCGGCGACTTCGACCCCGCCGACGTGGCGGGCAAGATCGTCCTCATCGGCGCCGGCGCCCGCTCGCTGCAGGACCTGTACGACACGCCGGTATCGCTGCGCGGCATTCCCGGCACGGGCCAGGCGGTGGCGCAGATGCCCGGCGTGGAGATCATCGCCAGCGCCACCGACACGATCCTGGGCGATGGCTACATTGTCCCGGCGCCGGCCTCGCTGTTCACCGTGCTGACGGCCCTGTTGTCCGTGCTGATGGGCGCCGTGGTAGTCTCGGTGCGGCCGCTCAAGGGCCTGGCGCTGGGCTGGCTGCCGCTGGTGGCGCTCTCGGTGGTGCTGACCTTCGAGATCATGTGGCAGTACGCGCTGTGGCTCCCGCTGATGCCGCTGCTACTGGGCGTCACGCTGACCTACGTCTTCGACACGGTGTACCTGGAGCTGACCGCGCAGCGCGAGGAGCGGCGACTGCGGCGGATGTGGTCGATGCGCGTGTCGCCCGAGGTGCTCCGGGTGATCCTCAACAACCCCGAGCTGGCGAAGGTCGCCGGGCGGCACGTGGTCGGTACGGTGTTCTTCTCGGACCTGCGGGAGTTCACAACCTTCTGCCACGCGTCGGAGCCCGAGGAGGTCGTGCGGCAGGTCAACAAGTACCTGACCATCGCCACCGAGGTCATCCTCGATCACGGCGGCACCGTGCACAAGTTCATCGGCGACGGCGTCATGGCGGTCTTCGGCGACCCGGTGCATCAGGACGACCACGCGGCGCGCGCGCTGGCCGCAAGCCTCGATATACAGGAGCGCATGGCCGAGTTGCGCGCGCGGGCGGCCGAGGGCGAGTGGCAGATGATCGTGCGCATCGGCCTGCACTCCGGCGAGCTGGTTGCCGGCGATATCGGCTCCGAGAACATGCTCGAGTACACGGTGATGGGCGAGACGGTCAGCATCGCGTCGCGCCTGGAGGGGCTCAACAAGGATCTCGGCACCTCGATCCTGATGAGCGCCGACACCGCGCACATGCTGGACGGCGGCTTCACGCTGCAGGGCCTGGGCGAGATCGAGGTGCGCGGCAGGCCCGAGCCGCTCGAGGTGTTCACCGTCGAGGACGCGCCACCGGGCGCGCCCGCCGCGGATGCTGAGTCCGCTCTGCCCCCTGCCGACGATGACGACAGTGGCCGCGACGGTGGCGCCCCCTGACACGCCCGCTCCGCGGCGTCGTCGGCTACTTGATGGTGATCTTGCTTGGGTCGAAGTCCACCTCGGGGAAGCGCGGGGCCATCTCGCGCATGGCCGCCTCGATGATCTCGGCCACGATCATGTTGCGGTACCACTTGCGGTTGGCCGGGATCACGAACCACGGTGCGACCTCGGTCGAGCAGTGCGTCAGAGCGTCCTCATACGCGGCGATGTACTCCTCCCAGAGCTTGCGCTCCTTGGTGTCGGCGGGCGAGAACTTCCAGTGCTTGTCCGGATTGTCCAGCCGCGCCTGCAGACGCTCCTTCTGCTCGGCCTTCGAGATGTAGAGGAAGAGCTTGAGGATGCGCGTGCCGGCCTCTGCCAGAAGCTGCTCGAACTCGTTGATCCGCTCGTAGCGCCGCCGCCAGACGCGCTCGGGCACCAGCTCGTGCACGCGCACGACGAGCACGTCCTCGTAGTGCGAGCGATTGAAGACCACGATCTGGCCCCTGCGGGGCGTGTGCCGGTGCACGCGCCACAGGAAGTCGTGCGCCAGCTCCTGGGGCGTCGGCACCTTGAAGCTCGCCACGTGCACGCCCGCGGGGTTCAGCCCCCGCATGACATGCCTGATCGTCCCGTCCTTGCCCCCGGTGTCCATCGCCTGCAGAACGATCAGCAGCGACTGCGTGCCCTCCGCGTACAGGCGCTGCTGCAGGTCGCCCATCGCGTCGCGCGCGGCGTCCCGGCGCCGCTTGACCTCCTCGTCGCGCTTCGACAGCCCCTCACGGAAGTCGGGATCGATGGCGCTGAGGTCCACGCGCGTGCCCGGTTCGACCATCGCGAAGTGCTCCATGGCGCTCTCACCTCTCCGGCCGATCTGCCCACCAGCGCGGCCCCGCCTGAGGCTTCCACCCACCACAGGCGACACCTCCATGAAGGACGTGGGCCCTCGCGAACGGAATGTACCCCACCAGGCCGCCGGGGATGACCGGCCGCGTTGGTGCACTCAAGGAGGAGCCACGATGCAGGAGACGCGACACCACCATCCGCACATCGACCCGCGCCGGCCTCGCGACGACACTCGCCCAGGTACCAACCCGCCGGTCTTCGCGTGGAAGCCGCCGGAGGGACAGGAGAGCTGGGGCCTGGTCGTCGCCCGCGATCCAGGGCTGCGAGACGTCGCGCTGCAGGTTGATGACCTCACCGACCCCATGTTCCTGCCTGAGCGCGCCTTCGAGCCAGGCCGCTACTTCTGGGCGTGGACGTGCCAGGGCGAGCGGGCCGAGACCTTCGAGTTCGACATCGGCGCCGACGCGGTGGTTCTTGAGGTCCCGCCCGCCGACCTGTGGCCAGCGCGCCTGCCCATGGACCACCCGCGCATCTACGTGCGCCCGGAGGACATCGATGAGCTGCGCGCCTCGCGAGAGGGCATTCGCGCCCAGGCCTGGGGCGAGGTGCAGGCGCTCGCCGACGAGCTACTGGGCGAGAGCCACCAGATCGAGGAGCCGCCGTTCCTGCCCGACCGCAACGTGGACTACGACGCGTTCTTCCGCACCTGGCTGCCGATCCTGTGGGGCTCGCGGCGCTTTGTGAAGGGCGCCGAACTGCTGGCGCTGGCGTATCTCGCGAGTGGCGAGCGAGAGTACGCCCGCGCCGCCTGCGAGCGCATGGCGTCGATCTCGCGCTGGGACCCCGAGGGTTCCAGCCACATCGCCCACAACGATGAGGCGCACATGTCGGTGACCTGGGACGGCTCGAAGGTCGTGGACTGGGTGTGGGACGAGTTCACCGACTCGGAGCGCGCGCTGGTCATCGAGCAGTTCCGCCGCCGCGGCGAGATCACCTATGAGCATATCCATGATCACGGGACCTACGGCATCACCCGCTTCGGCTCACACGACGGCCGCGAGATCGTCTTCCTCGCGCTGCTCGGCATGGTCTTCCATGAGCACATCCCGGAGGCGCGCCGCTGGCTGGAGTGGCTGCGGCCGGTGCTGTGCGGCATCTGGCCGGTGTGGGCGGGCGACGACGGCGGGTGGGCTGAGGGCCCGTCGTACGGCCTGGCCTACGTCAACATCATGACCATGTTCGCCACCGCCCTCAAGCGCGGCGTCGGCGTGGACCTGTATCGCAGGCCCTTCTGGACGGGCCACGCCCAGTGGCGGCGCTGGTGCTTCCCGCCCTACGCCGAGTGGATCGGCTTCGGCGACCACTCCGAGCGCTGGCGTAGCACCTGGCTGGGCAACGCGAGGCTCGTGGGCCGTATCGAGCGCGAGACCGGCGCTCACGAGGTGGGCGACTACGTGGCGGCGTTCCTGCGCGAGGCCGAGACGCTGGACGAGCCCGAGCAGCGTCGCACGCTGCAGTTCTCCGCACAGGACTACCTCAGCGCGCCGCGAGGCGACGAGCCCCGACCGCCGGCGCGCGATGGCATGCTCCGCGTCTTCCCCGTCGTCGGCTGGGCGGCCGTCCGCTCGGCTATCGACGACGCAAGCCGCGATGTGGCGCTGATCTTCCGGTCGTCGCCCTACGGCGCCATCAGCCACTCCCACGCGAACCACAACGACTTCATCGTCCACGTGGCCGGCAAGTGCCTGGCCATGCCCAGCGGCTACTACGACGGCTATGGCTCGAACCATCACACTCACTGGGTCTGGCACACGAAGGCGCACAACTGCGTGACACTCTCCGACTCCGGGCAGATCATGCGCTCCTACGACGCCGTCGGCGCGGTCGAGCACGCCTTCGAGGACGAGCGCGTGGCCTACGTGCGCGGCACCGCGGACGCCGCCTACGCCGACCGCGCGCGGCGCTGCCGCCGACACGTGGCCTACCTGAAGCACCACGCCTGCTTCGTGATGATCGACGAGTTCGTAGCCGTCCCCGGGATCGCGTCGGCGTTGCAGTGGAACCTGCACTCGTGGAACGAGTTCGACATCGACGAGCAGGCCCGCGGCTTCCGCGTCGAGCGCGAAGGCAGCGTGCTGATCGGTCACTTCATGTATCATCACAACGCGTTCTTCAGCCTGAGTGAGGGCTTCGACCCGCCGCCCAGCCCCGCCAAGAACAGCCGGCAGTGGTTCAACCAGCACCACCTGCGCTTCACCGCCGGCGGTCTGGTCGAGGCGCGCAACCTGGGCGTCGTGCTGTGCGCGGGCCACGAAGGCCTCGAGCCCGCACTGGTCGAGACGGAGCGCGTCGGCGCCGCCGAGGTCGCCCGCATCGGCGATGACCTCGTGGCGGTCAACATGGGTGGGACAATGGACGTCGATGGCACGGAGACCGACGCACTCGGGATGCTGTCGGTTGGAGGGCGCATCTACGAGATCCGCGATGACGGCTTGAGCGTCGCCTGACGGCCGGGCCCGCCCGCGCATCAAGATGCATGACGCACACGGGAGGCCAACCATGTTCAGCACCCGCCGCAGTCAGCTTCCGCGGCCGTGCGCCGCGCTGTTCACAGCCATCCTCATCGCGGCACTCGCGACCGGGGCCGCCGTGCCCCAGGAGGAGCGCGAAATGACCGTTCTCGTCAGTTGCGACAGCCTCGACGGCGCCACCGTCACCGGCGGCGCCGACTGGCCGGATACGCGCCTGGAGCTCAGCACCGACCCGCAGTACATGTCCGAGGGCGCGGCCGGCATCCACCTGTCCGGCGTGTCGCCCGCGGACGCCACCGGCAACTCGTACCTGTCGATCGACATCGAGCTCGGCGGCGTGGACCTCACGCGCAAGGCCGTCATCTTCGATGCCTGGACAGGCGAGCCCGAGAACACCCAGGCGCTGTACGTGCGCGCCTACAACGCGGCGGACGAGTGTGTGCTGAGCTACCTGAACTGGAGCGGCCCGTTCGGCGATGGCTCGAAGACAACCGTCGAGCTCGTGCGCGGCTTCAGCGATGTGCTCGCCTGGGAGCAGAAGATGGTCGAGAGTGACGACCTGACCGCCGTCGCGAGGCTGCGCTTCTATATCGGCACCCACGGCAAGGGAGTGCCCTTCGACTTCTACCTCGACAACATCCGCATCGCCGAGAGCAACGTGCACAGCTTCCGCGACGTCACGGAGGTGAAGCCCTGCGTGCCCGAGACACCCATCGTGGTCGGCGGCGAGCCGCGTGCGATCATCGTGGCCCCCGCCGACGAGGCATGGCAGACGGTGGCGGGCGAGGTGCAGGCGATGGTCGCGGAGCTGACCGGCGCGGAGCTGCCGGTCGTGTCGGCCGATGAGATCGACGACGAGGCCATGCGCGAGCAGACCGCCATCGTGGTCGGCAACGTCGCCTGCAACCCGCGCATGCTCTACGTCTACACCCACGGCTACGTCTTCGCCGACGACTTCTACCCCGGCGAGGGCGGTTACGAGGTCCGCACGGTCCACGATCCGTGGGGCACCGGCGGCAACGTGCTCTCTGTCGGCGCGAGCGACGTCGCGGGCGCGCGGGCGGGCCTTGCGGCCCTGCGCGAAGGGCTCCAGCCCGGCGCGGACCTGGTCATCGGCGAGCCGCTGCTGCTGGTCGAGCTGTCGGCCGACGCCCGGCGGCGCTGGGGCCGGGACTTTGACGTCGAGCCGGACGAGGAGTGGCTCGACAAGCTCAAGCAGCAGGCCGAGCGCGACCTCGAGACCGGCCGCCACACGGGGCTCTTCGGCCGGACCGCGAGCGTTGGGCGCAGCTACCAGCTCACGGGCAACGACGGCTACGCGCGCGGCTTCGCCTGGCTGCTCCTGCGCGCCAAGGAGCACCGCGACACCAACCCGGCGACCTACGGCGGGCCGTGGGGCATGGACTCGGACTTCCAGGCCTGGAACGTCCTCCCCGCCTGGGACGTGGTCGAGGAGTCGCCCGCGCTGACCGACGAGGAGCGGCTGGCGGTTACGCGGGTGCTGTTCGAGTGGATGACCGAGGCGGTGGTGCCGCCCGCGGCGTCGATGATGGGCGCCTGGCGGCCCCGGCACAACCACAACACCTTCCCGGCGCTGGGATGCATGTACGCGGGCGAGTACTTCACCAAGTACTACCAGGCCGGGGAGGGCAAGCGCTGGCTGGCGGTCGCCGACGACTGCTTCGGGCACCAGGCGCAGGCCTTCAAGCCGCACGAGGACTGCAACGGCTACCAGTGGCTGACGCTGTACCACACCATGCGCTACTCGCTGGCGCGCCCCGACTTCACCTACTTCGAGAACGGGAACGCGCGCCGCGACGCCGACTACGCCATCATGTGCATGGACAACCTCGGCTACTCGGTGACCTACGGGGACACCGGCGCCTACACCGGCTGGTGGTCCGAGATGCCCTTCCTGCACGGCGCCGAATGGTACTACCGCGACGGGCGTTACTCGTGGGCCACCGACAGGAAGCGCGAGGTGTCCGGTCGCCTCGACCTGACCTGGTGCGCCACGCGCACCGATCCGGTCGAGCCCGAGGACCTCATCGGCGCGAGGGCCTTCCCGCTCGATCCGCTCTACTTCGAGGCGCACGGCGGGGCCGAGCACCTCGACCTCGAGCAGGCCGTGGACAAGGTCGTCTTCCGCGACGGCTTCGACCCCGAGGACCAGTACCTGCTGCTCGACGGCCTCAACAACGGCGGCCACAAGCACTATGACGGCAACTCGATCTCGCGCATGACCGCCAACGAGCGCATCTGGCTCGCCGACGCCTCGTACATGGACTCGTTGCCCAAGTATCACAGCACGGCGCTGGTGCTGCGCGACGGCCAGTCGGCGGCGCTCCCCGACTTCTGCGAGCTCGAACACATGCGCGACCTGCCCAACGTCGGCTTCTCGGAGACGGTCCTGCGCGACTACGCAGGAGTGGACTGGCACCGCAACATCTTCTGGCTCAAGGGCGAGTGGTTCCTGGTCGCCGACGAGATGGTCGCGCGCGAGGCCGGCGACTACAGCTTCCGCATGCTCTGGCACACCATCGGCGACGTCGCGCTGGGCGATGACGGGCTGACGGTCGAGCAGCAGGGCCAGCACTGCGCCATCCGCATGACGCCGGAACTGCGCTTCACCCTCGACCACGACGAGGCCTACGGGCAGAACTGGCGCGGCTACGAGTTCATCGACGACCCGGTCGTGCACAAGCTCACCGGGATCTGGAACGGGCGGCTCGAGGCGGGCGAGCAGGTCACCTTGTTCACGCTCCTGCACCCCTCGGGCGAGCAGCCCTCGCCGCTGCACCTCACGCGCCTGGGCCCCGATCAGGTCGCCATCACGGGCGAGGCCCAGCCGACCGTCGTCGCCGTGGGCGGCGCCGATGAGAGCATGTCACTCGTGGGGCAGGCCGACGTGCGCGGCCACGGCGCCCTGGTCAGGCCCGGACTGCTGGCGCTGCTGGATGCCACGAGCGTGGACTACGCCGGGCAGGCCGTGGACTTCCCCGGCGGCTCGGACGTGGAGATGGCGCTGGGCGAGGGTGATATCTTCACGTACTTGAGCGCCGGGCGCACCGCCGAGCCCTCGCAGCAGTTCGGGGCCGACTTCGCGCCCGAGGTCGCCGCCATGACCGACGCGCAGGTCGGGGCGATGATCGCGGCGGCCGTCGCCGCGGTGCCCCCACCGGAGAAGCCTGCGCCCGCCGGCGGCGATGCGCCTGCGCTGACGACGCTGTGGAGCTACGCCGAGACGCTGGAGAGCTACGTGCTGACCGGCAACCGGGGCGTGTTCGGCGCGGTGGACACCGGGCTGACCGTGGCCTGCGACCCGCCGCCCCTTGCCGCCAACGTCTTCAGCCCGGACGAAGCCATCAATACGCTCGACAACATCGTGGACGGCGGCGTGCAGGGCACCGACGAGTGCGTGATGTGGGACGACGACCAGCCGGTGACGATCACGCTGGGCATGGACGGCGTCTACGACCTCGACTCGATCCTCGTGCGCGCCTGGTTCGCCACCTCGTCGAGCAAGGGCAAGCTCTTCCAGGTGCAGGACATCCGCATCGAGGCGTCGGATGACGGCTTCGCCGGGGACGCGCGCACCATCGTCGAGTTCACCGATGCCGAGGAGCACGGCAACTGGGGCGAGCCGGGCCATGCGCCGCATCCCTACGAGTTCGCGGAGTTGGGCGCCCACGCCAAGGACCTGCGGCTGACCCTCACCCCGCGCCCCGGCACGGCCATCTACCTCGCTGAGATCGAGGTGGGCGGCACGCGCGAGGGCATCGAGGAGCTTGCGCTGCTGCCCGACTCGGGCGTCCCGGTGCACTCGTTCATCGCGCTGCACGCCGCCGACGTCGATGGCGACGGCGCCGATGAGGTGGTCGCGGGCTCGACCAACGGCAGCGTCTACCTGTTCGAGAGCGACGGCTCGGTGGCCTGGCAGCGCGAGATCGGCGGCCGCGTGCTCGCCGTGTCCACCGCGACCCTGGCCGGGCAAGAGCGTCCGGCGATCATCGCCGGCGGCACGGGCGCGACGGTCTTCGCCTTCACCGCCGACGGCGAGGAGCTGTGGAGCTTCCCCATCCCCTACTACCATGGCGCGGGCGTGATCACTACGCTCTTCCCCGCCGACCTGAGCGGCGATGGCAGCGACGCGGTGATCGCCGGCGTGGAGGGCTGGCGCTACTACGCCATCGACGGCGACGGCGCCGAGATCTGGCGCGTCGAGAGCGTGCGCATGTCCACCGTCGGCGCGGCGGGCGACCTGGACGGCGACGGGAGGGATGAGGTGGTCGCGGGCACCGAGTACCACTCGTGGCCGGTCTACGATGACGATGGGCGCAAGCTGTTCAGCTATGCGCCAGGCACCGGACCGGGCTGCAACGACGTGGTCATCGCGGACCTGACGGGCGATGGAACCCCGGAGATCTTCTTCGCCGGTCGCGACTCGTTCGCCCACGCCGTCTCGGCGGACGGCGCACTGCTGTGGAAGTTCAGCACCGGCGACGAGGTGAGCGGCCTGGCGACCGTGGGGCCGGACGATGGGCCGCGCACGCTGATCGTAGGCTCACGCAGCTTCAACCTCTACGCGGTTGACGCCGAGGGCAACCTCGTCTGGCGCGATGACCTCGGCTACCCGGTGGCCGACGTCGCCGCCCTGATGACCGCCGAAGGCGAGCGCGTGGCCGCCACCACCGACAGCGGCGCGGTGCTGCTGGTGCACCCGGCCGACGGCGCGCTCGTGGGCCGCCACCAACTGCTCAGAGCCGGCATCACGGTCGTCGCCGCCGACCTCGGCGGTGACGGCGCGCAGGAGATCGTAGTCTCCAGCCGGGACGGCAACCTGACCGCGCTGCGGTAGCGCACCGCGCTCGCGCTCGCGCTCGCCCACGCCGTTCTGTGCGACGGGCGCCCTCGCCCGTCGGCCGTTCCGTACACCGGCGACCTGCGGCACAACCCCCGGGCGAGGCGCCCATGGCGGGGGGGGGCCGCCCGTCGCTCCTGTCGTTGCCGTCAGGCTATTCATTACCCACAAGTCGGGACGGCTGCGGCGAGGCCACGCGATGGACAAGCGATGCGCCGCTTTGTCGTACGGAGGGGCCGCTCCTCGCGCCGTCCGCGGCGGGGCGAGGAGTGACGCCTGCGCGCCTGTGTTGCGCAGGCGTCAGGTGCCATCCCGGCCCGCGCATAACCGCAGTCCCGCCTGTGGGCGGGAGCAAACGACGCAACGGCCGGGCTGGCATGGAAGCTGAGGCGCTGGCGCGCCTCACCCTCCGTACGGAAACGACGTACGGCCCAGACGTACCGACCGCGCACGAGTTGTGGGTAACGCATAGGCCGTCAGGAGGGGCGGTGTTCCTACACCGCCCGGTCGTTCGTCGCTGCCGTCCCCCTTGTATGATCGCGGAGAGCTGTCTGGGGAGGTGGTGGCGGGTGGTGGTGCGCACCTCCCCGGCAGAGCGAAGTCGCGCCCTGCCCCTGGCAGGGGCAGGGGGCTGGGGGTGAGGAAGCCGTTGCCGCACGCGACACTTCCCACCGCCCCTACCCCCGCGCCAGCACCTGCCAGGCGTCGCGGAACACCGGCTCGCCCTCGGACGCGGTGCTCCGGGTCAGCTCGCCGCGCACGCGCTCCAGGTCGATGACCTGGAACCGTGACAGCCACTCGCGCAGGTCACGCTCGTCGAAGAAGTGGTGCAGGATCCCCGCCTCGGGGCCGTCGGCGAGCACGAACGAGTCGGCCTCGGTTTCCTCCCCGCTGCCGTGGCGCCAATCCCACGTGGTGAGCGCGGTCAGCAGCACCTCGCCGCCGGGACGGAGCGTGCGCTGCACCTCGTCGATGGCCCGTTGCAGCTCCGCGCGCGAACCGTGGTTGAGCACGTTGGTGGCAATGGTCGCGTCGAATACCTCATCCGCGAAGGGCGAGGCGACTATGTCCGCACGCACCAGCGGAGCGGGCAGTTCGGCCGCCGCGAGCTGCGCCCCGCAGGCCGCCAGCCCCCGCGGCGCGACGTCGCTGCCGATGACCTCGAAACCCTCGAGTTGCAGGAAGGCCATGTGCCGGCCCGCGCCACAGCCCAGATCGTGGATCAGCCCCACGCCCAGGTCACGCCAGCGCTCTGCGAACGCCACCACGGCCGGGTCCGGCTCTTTCCAGTGGAAGCGCGCGTCGGCGAACAGGTCATCCCACGATCTGTCGAGCCCCATCATGGCCCCTGCACGGGACGTGCCGCTGTCTTTGCCGTCTGCTTCCGCTGCTTGCCGTTCCCCGGTTCCCGACTCAGTCCACCCGGAACACCATCACGTCATCCCACCAGATCACGTCCTCCGCCGAGCACTGCCCGTCCGCCCACAGCAGCACTATCAGCCTGCCCGCGCCCTCGGGAACGCTGACGATGCCCGCGAGCTGCTGCCAGTCGCCATCGGCCGCGGGTGCGCTCAGGGAGCGGTCCAGCGGCTCGGCGTGCCACGCGCCCTCGGAGGTCTGCCAGCGCACGCGGATCAAGGCGGCGCCCTGCCCCTGCACGCGCCGCCAGCCGCTCACCACGTAGCGCTCACCCGGCTGCACGTCGATACGCTGGATCAAGCAGCCGTTCCTCACCCCGACGAGCGTCCCCGAGCCCGGCGCGTCATGCCCCACCTCGCGGTCCCAGCCCGGCGTTCCCTCGGAGATGCCTGCCTGCCAGAAGCGCCAGGGCGGCGGGGCGACGCCCCGCTCCCAGTCGGCCGGCTCAGTGCCGTCCGCGGGAGTGGCGTCTGCGCCGGAGAAGTCGCCGTTGGCGAGGAGGTCGGTCGCGTCGGGGCCCTGTCGCTCGAGCAGTCCCAGAGCATAGCCGCGCGGGTCGGTCGCCAGCCACAGCGCCTGCTCGATGCCCGGCAGCTTCTCGGGCCAGCGGATCTGATCGGAGGTGCTGTTCGGGCTGCGCCACCAGCTCGCCTGCTCGCCATAGAGCCAGACGTACTGGTCGGCCACCTCGAGCGCGTACGCCAGGTTCTCCGCCAGGCGCGCGGCCGGGGTCAGGTCGCCGGGGTCGATGTAGTAGCCCGAATCGGGCGGGTTGACGTAGGCGTCGAGGTAGACGCCGAAGCTCACCTGCATCTGCGCGCGGTACTTCGGCCGGTTCTCGGGAGAGATCAGACGCAGGCAGGTGTTGCGGATGGCATTGCCCGCCGACAGGTATTCGACCCGGCTGTTGAAGTGGTAGGCGCGCTCGCAGCCGTCCACGAAGGTGACGGTCTCGGGCGCCACGTCGAGCCACCCGTCGATGAAGGCCGGCAGCAGCCCGTACCGGTTGCCGGCCAGCGCGGCCACCGGGTCGGCACCGTCGGCTGCGGTGTTTACGCCCGAAAGCATGAACAGGCTGAAGATCGTGATGTCCGGGTACTCCGCGCTGACCGCCGCCATCAGCTCGCGCCCGCGCCGGCGCGCCATCTCACGGTAGTCGGCGAAGGTGTGCCGGTCGGTCTG
>JALGUI010000528.1 GCA_029820915.1 Candidatus Zipacnadia bacterium
ATCGCCCTCGAGACGGGGCCGCCCAGGCTGCACGAGGACCACGCCAACGCGCGCAGAATCGCGGAGACGTTGGCCGAGCTGCCCGGCATCCACGTGGACCTCGACACGGTGCAGACCAACATCGTGAACCTGGAGCTGCGGCGCGAGGACATCGATGCGCCATCGCTGTGCCGGGCGCTGGAGCCCCGGGAGATCCTCGCCGTATTCCGTGACGACAGCCACATCCGCCTCGTGACCCACGTGCAGGTGACCGCCGAGGACACCGAGCGCGTCTGCCGGGCCCTGCGCGAGATCCTCGGCTGACACCATGCTGGAGCACACGTTCGTTCATCTGCCGGGAGTGGGCTCGACGACCGAGCGGCGGCTGTGGGAGCAGGGGATCGTCACCTGGTCCGACGCGCTGGGTGTCGGCGCGTGCCCGACCGGCTTCTCCGATGCCCGTTGGGGCCGGAGCTGCCGACTCCTCGACGAGTCCGTGCGCAGCCTGCGGCGGGGCGACCACCGGCACTTCGCCCGCGCGCTGGCGAGCGGTCACCACTGGCGCGCCTTCCCGGAGTTCCGGCCGCGGACCGCCTACCTCGACATCGAGACCACGGGCTGCAGCGGCAGCGACATGGTGACCGTGGTCGGCCTCTACGATGGATCGCGGACCTACAGCCTGGTATCGGGTGACAATCTCGACGAGTTCCCCGACCTGATCGCCCGCTACGCGCTGCTCGTCACCTTCAACGGATCGAGCTTCGACCTGCCCTTCCTGAGGCGACGCTTCCCCGGCCTGCCGCTCGACCACCTGCACCTGGACCTCATGCACGTGCTTCGCCGGCTCGGCCTGAGTGGCGGCCTGAAGGCCATTGAGCGCACGGTGGGCATCGCGCGCCATGACGACATCGCCAACCTCGACGGCTGGGACGCGGTGCGACTGTGGCGGGAGTACTGCCGGGGCAAAGAGGAGTCTCTGGACCTGCTGGTGCGCTACAATACCGCCGACATCGAGAACCTCGAGCGGCTCGCCGAGCTGGCCTACCGGGGGATGCGCGGGCTGATGCGCCTGCCGTGCGACGGGAGCGACGGCCAGTGACGCGCAACCGGACCGCTCTGGCCCGGCTCGGCCCTGTGCCTAAGCTGCTCATCGCCGCCTTCGTGATGGACCTGTCCGTCGCGATGGTCGGCCTCTCCGTGCAGTTTCGCGCCAACGAGTTGGGCGCCACTCCCCTCGTGCTGGGCCTGCTTGGGACCGCATCATCCCTGGCCTACACCATCGGCTGCCTGTTCACCGGCCGCCTGTCCGACCGGTTCGGCCGGCGTCTGCTGGCGGGCGGGAGCTGCCTGATCTGCGCGGGCGCGTGGCTGGCGATGACCGGCGCGGGCACGCCCATGCGCCTGCTCGCCATCGTGCCGTTCTCCGGTGCCGCGATCGCCATGTTCTGGCCGCCGCTGCAGGCCTGGCTGTCCGAGGTCACGGTGGGCGGCCGCGGGCGACTGGTCGAGAACCTCGGCGCCTTCAACGTGGCCTGGACCGTCGGCCTCATGCTCGGGCCGCCGGTCGCGGGCTTCGCGTGGGCGCTGGGCAGCGCCGCGCCCTTCATCATCGCCACCGCCTCGGTGCTGGGCGTGCTGATCCTGCTGCACACCATCCCGGCGCACGTGGAGGGCGGAGGAGAGGACGCGCCGGAGGACGACGCCGAACGGCCCGACGGTGAGGTCGCGCGACGCTTCCTGTACCTCGCCTGGATCGCCAACTTCGCGAGTTGGTTCGGTCGGGGCATGAACGGCGTGGTCTTCCCCAAGCTCGGCCTTGACCTGGGACTCAGCGAGCGGACCGTCGGCCTGGTGATCGCCAGCCTGCTCGCGGGGCAGCTCATCATGTTCCTGTTCCTGCGCACCCGCTCGTCATGGCGGTACCACCTGTGGCCTCTCACGATCGCTCTCGTGGCCGGCGGTGCGGGCTATGTCCTCGCCTACGTCTCGGCCTCGCCGCTGGCCTTCGCCGCCAGCTTTGCCCTCTCGGGCGTGGGCGCGGGCGTCACCTACGTCGCCAGCCTCTACTACAGCCTCGAGGGTGGCGCCGATTCCCGCGGCGGGCGCACCGGCATCCACGAGGCGGTGCTGGGCAGCGGCCTGTTCATCGGCCCGCTGATGGGCGGCATCCTCGGTCAGAGCATGGGCCTGCGCGCTCCCTACGTCGCCACCGCACTCGTCTTCGCGCTGACGGCCGTCGTCATGCACATCGTATCGAGGCGCATGGCGCTGAAGGCGCGCTCCACCGAGGCGCAGCGCCCCGCGGAGGTGAGCGGCGAATGACGCTCAAGGCCGTCATCCTCGCCGCCGGCAAGGGCACGCGCATGCAGCCCCTGACCTTCCGCCGCCCCAAGCCGCTGGTGCCCGTCGCCGGCCGGCCCATCATCGAGCACATCGTGGGCGGCCTGGCCGCGGCGGGCGTGCGCGACATCTGCCTGGTCATCGGCTACCTGGGCGACCAGATGATCGAGGCCCTCGGCGACGGCACGCGCCTCGGGGCGAGGTTGGAGTACTGTTGGCAGGAGGAATTCGGGGGCACGGGCGCGGCGGTGCTACTCGCGGAGGACTTCATTGGCGACGACCGCTTCGTGCTGGGCTGGGGCGACATCATCATCCCGCCCGGCAACTACCGCCGCATGGTCGCCATGTACGAGCGCGAGCGGCC
>JALGUI010000529.1 GCA_029820915.1 Candidatus Zipacnadia bacterium
CCCGCCGAGCGCCGGGGCACCGTCCAGGGCTTCCCGGTCAGCGTCGGCCTGGTGTTCCCGGATGGAGAGCTTGGCGACGTGCCGGGCGGCCGGGTGGTCGATGACGCCGGTCGCCCGGTCCCGTGCGAGGCCGAGGCTACGGGCTGGTGGGACCCGGAGCGCACCCGCATCAAGTGGCTCCTGCTGCACTTCCGGGCCAGCACCGATCGGCAGTACTTCTTCGAGCTGGGCCCAACCGGCCCGGCCGTCGCCGGCGAGCCGATCGCGGCGCGCGGCGGTGACGGCATCATGGTGGACACCGGCCCCCTCCGGGCGCGCCTCGTGGCGGGACAGCCGCGGCTCTTCGACGAGGTGATCCTCAACGGACGTCCCATGCTTGCCGGTACAGAGCCGTGCTTCACGCTGGTCGCCGATGACGGCCAGTCGCCTCTGCCGGGCACGTTCGCGGACTGGACGTGGTCGCCGATGACGGCCAGTCGCCTCTGCCGGGCACGTTCGCGGACTGGACGCTCGACCTCGAGGAGGCCACGCCGTCGCGCGCCTCCGTCAAGGCCACCGGCCACTGCCTGCTCCCCGATGGCAGCCCCCTCGCCCGCCTGGAGCTGCGCTATCAGTTCTTCGCGGGCGAGAGCTTCGTGCGCATCTACCACACACTCACCTGGATAGTGCAGGACACCTCCGTGGGCGCGCGGGAGATCGGCCTCCGCCTCGCGCCCCACCTGAGCGGTGCGAGGCGCGTGCGCGTCGGCCTGTCCGACTACGGGGACGAGGCGCTCGACCTGCCCCTGCCCGGCGCCGGCCAGGTGTATGCGCACCAGGACGATGCGCAGCGCTTCGCCATCACCAGCGGCGACGAGGCCCTGCGCGAGGGCGAACACCTGGGCGGCTGGGTGGCCGTCGAGGGCGACGATGGCCGCGGGCTGGCGGTGGCGGTGCGCGAGCCCTGGCAGATGTTCCCGCTGGCCTTCGCCGCCGATGACGAGGGCCTGGCGGTCGAGCTGTGGCCGGCGCGCGGCGAGCGCATGGGCTTTGAGCTCAACGACATCATGCCCGACGACTTCTTCTTCGGCGAGCACTGGAACAGATTCAAGTGGATCGAGGATGAGGGCCACTTCGTACACGAGTACACCTCGAACCCGGCCTTCATGCACACCGGCGAGGGGGCCGCGCGGACCCACGAACTCGTGCTGCACTTCTACGACCGCTCCTCCGAGCGCACCGCGTGGCAGCTCAACTCCGTGACCCAGCACCCCGTCGTGGTCCGTCAGGAGCCGGCCGCCGCCATGCGCGTCCCGTTCCTGGGCCTGGAGATAGCGCCCGTGGACGCGGAGGGCTACCCGGAGTTCGAGCGCGCCCTCGAGCAGATCGGCCGCATGGCGGTGGGCCGCTGGCCCTCGATGCACGACTACGGCCTCTGGCGCTACGGCATGATGCGCTGGGGCGCGACGGGCGTGTCGTACCGCTGGTTTGACGGGCACCAGTACAACCTGCAGGTCATCCCGTGGCTGCTCTACATGCGCGGCGGCGGCCGCGACTGGCTGGAGGAGGGCGAGGCCACCGCCCGCTTCGCGATGGACGTGGCGACCAACCACTACAACACGCGCGGCCGGCCGACCGGCTACCAGGCGTCGGCCGCCGGGATGCCCTTCCCCTGGCACGGCCACCACCTGGGCAAGCACACCAGGGCGCACTTCCTCGCCTACTACTACCACCTCACCGGCTACCGGCGAGCCCGGGAGGTCATGGAGGAGGTCATCGCCGGGGCGAAAGTGGCGGCGGAGCAGGGCGCTCAGGCCGACCCGGCGACCCGCCGGAGTTGGGCGCGCGAACTCTACAACGTCAGCCAGTTCTGGGTCAACGCCTGGGAGGAGACCTTCGACCCGGAGATCAAGGCCCTCGCCCGCGAGTGGGCGGACCTGAGTATGAACCGCGAGTACAACCGTGAGCTGCGCATCTTCCGCAACCCGGCCGTCTACCTCTACGACGGGCTGATCGAGCAGCAGCTTCTATGGCAGGACGACCAACTGAAGGCGACCATGCTCGAGCACCTGGCCGCCGAGGGCTATCCTGGACTGCTGGACGGCGGCGTGTGCCGCACGGAGGACGCCATCGCCTGCGGGTGGGCCTATGACCAGACCGGGGACGAGCGCTTCGTGCAGGTGGCCTGGGACATCGCGCGCACGCTCGCGGATCTGATCCCGGAGCACGACTGGTCCTCGCCGGAGGTGCCGACATACCCCTACAATGGCAACCAGCTCTACCGGCAGCTCCTGATGCCCCTCCTCGTCGGGTACTCGCTGGGCGCGCGGGAGGGGATGCGGGAGGGCGACCCCTACACCATGCGCGACACCTTCGTCTCACTGCCGCCCGCGGAGGCGGGCACGGTGCGCGGCATCGTCTACCTGCGGCCGCGGGGAGACGGCGACCTGACCGTCCGCATCGTGATGATCGGCCGGTGGGAGAGCCTGTGCGGGGACGTGCGGGCGACCGTGCTGGACCCGGCCGGGGTGCAGGTCGCCCAGACGACCATCCCGGCGTCAGCGCGCCCCGAGATCACGGATCGGTTCTACCCCAGTGACTATTTCGTCACGCAGCAGGGCGAGGTGGTTGTGCCGGGAGCGACGCAGGGAGCGATCTACACGCTGCAGCTTGACTGCGCGGAGGAGAACGGCCCGATGGCGCTGGTGCTCGCCGCCGCCGACCTGGTGCATCACGCCCCGGAGGGTGCCCTCGTCGAGTTCTACAACCGGGCCGGTCAGTACCACGTGGGCGCCCGCGTCTTCGCGCCCACCGTGGCCGATGACGTGACCATCGAGAACCCCTACGGCCATCCGTACTGCATCCGCGACGCCCGAACCGGCGAGGTGCTCTTCCGCTCCCGCATGGGCCAGCCCAATACCATCACCCACAGCCTGGGCGCGGGGCGCACGGTCCTGATCACGATGCGCGGGCGCGTGGACGGTAAGCGCTTCACGGGGCTCTCCCCGTACCTCTCGCCCACGCGTGAGGGCTGGTTCGACCCGACGCAGTAGCGGTCTGTGCGGCGGGCGGGCGAGCGCCGGCGTCAGGTCCCGCGC
>JALGUI010000530.1 GCA_029820915.1 Candidatus Zipacnadia bacterium
GCCGTCGGCGAGCGATCAGGTGACCGTCGGCAACACGCCTCCCGCCGCGCCCATCGTGGATGTGACCCCGGATAGCCCGGGGACCGGCGACGACCTGAGCGTCTCCGCCTCCGGCAGCCAGGACCCTGACGGCGATGCCGTCAGCTACCGCTACCGCTGGTTCCGCGACGGTGAGCAGCGGGCCGACTACGATGACGAGACCACGGTGCCCGCGTCGGCAACCGCGAAGGGCGAGACCTGGCGTTGCGAGGTCACGCCCACAGACGGCACCGCGGACGGGCCGTCGGCGAGCGATCAGGTGACCGTCGGCAACACGCCTCCCGCCGCGCCCATCGTGGATGTGACCCCGGATAGCCCGGGGACGACTGATGAGCTGACGCTGTCGGTGTCGGGCCTCGAGGCCGCTGACGGCGATGTCGTGACGTGCAAGCGCCGATGGTACAAGGATGGCACGCTGTACGCCGACTACAACGGTTGGACCACCATCCCGGCATCTGAGACCGTCAGGGGCCAGACGTGGCGCTGCGTTGTCATCCCGAACGACGGCACGACCCCCGGGACGCCGGGGGAGGACGAGGTGACCATCGGCAACTCGCCGCCGACGGCGCCGACCGTGGACGTAACGCCGGACACCCCCGGCCCTATCGTGGAGAGCACCGACCCGGATGGCGACCCGGTCAGCTACTCGTGCAGATGGTACAGGGATCGGCAGCACCAGCCGGAGCTGGATGACGAGCCGACGGTGGCGGCGGCGATCACCAGCGCCGGCGAAACCTGGCGCTGCGAGGTGACGCCGACGGATGGGACGGCCGAGGGCCCGATGGCGGCGGACGAGGTCACGATCATCAAGCCCAGCCGACTGCCTCCCACGGTGGAGATCAGGCCCGACAGGCCGGACACCACCGACGACCTCGAGGCGGTTGTGCTCAGGCGTGAGGGCGACAATCGCGACTATCTGTATCGGTACCGCTGGTACCGGGACGGGGAGCCGCAGGACCAGTTCCGCGACCAGGCCACCGTGGCGGCGTGGGCGACGTCCGTGGGCGAGACCTGGAAGTGCGTGGCCTATTCCACGCAGGGCGCCGGGGCGCGGCGGCCGGGGGAGGACGAGGTGACGATCGTCAACGCCGTGCCGACCGTGGACCTCGTTGACCTGATGCTCGGCGGGGGCGGCTTCGGTGAACTGATGGCGATCCCGAGGGATACCGGTGGCAGTGGCAGCGCTGGGCGGTGGGCGAGTGGGAGGACATCGACGGCGCCACGGGCGCCACGCTCAGCGCCGACGAGATCGCCGAGTGCAACCGCGTTCGTGTCACGTGCACGCCCTGGGACGGCACCGACTCCGGCCCGGCGGTCGCCGAGGAGATGGTCATTCGCAACACGCCGCCGACGGCCCCGGCCGTGGACGTGACGCCCGACCGACCGAGGACCGACGACGATCTGCGCGTGAGCGTGTCCGGGAGCGAGGATGCCGACGGCGACCCGATCTCCTACAGCTACCGCTGGTACCGTGGCGGCGGGCACGAGGCGGCCTTCGACGACCTGACGACAGTTCCGGCATCGGTCACCTCGCCCGGCGACACCTGGCGCTGCGTGGTGACGCCCACCGACGGTGCGGACGCGGGCGCTCCGGGCGCGGACGAGGTGTCCGTGCGCGGCGTGCGGATCGTCGCGGGCCCGGCGGGCAGCCCCGACCCGGCCGCCTCGGGCGGGGCGGTGCGGATGAGCGTCGAGATCGCCGGCTGCCCGGATGCGGACGTGCGGTACGAGTGGTCGGCGCGAGACGGCGCCGGTGACCCCGCGGGCAGCTTCGATGACGCCACCTCCGCCCGCCCGACCTGGACCGCGCCTGAGGTGACGCGGGCGCAGCGCTACGAGATCGCGGTGACCGTCAGGTGCGACGACGACACCGTCGTGGCGAGCGCTTCGTTCCAGCACAGGGTCCTCCCGGCCGTCCGGACGCGCGTCAGGCGCGGCTGGAGCATGCCCGCGGTGGGCCTCCCCGCCGCCGCCGGCGCCACCTTCGCGGATCTGCTGGGCCCGGGCCTGGAGTCGGTGGTCGTGTGGGACGCGCGGCGCCAGCGATACCAGCACCTCACCCCCTCGGCCGTCTTCGAGCACGCCGGACGCGGCCTGTGGGCGCGGGCCAACGCCGCCGCCGAGGCCGCCATCCCGACCGAGACGCCCGGCGAGATCGCCGTCGCGGTCGCTCCCGGCTGGAACCTGCTCGCCAACCCCTTCCCCCACGCGCTGGACCTCGAGGCGGATGCCGTCGCGCAGGACGCCGGCCGGCTGATGCTTCCCGCCTTCCACTGGAACGGCTCGACGTACGAGTTGCTCCGCATCGTGCCGCCGGGCTGCAGCTTCTGGATCGTGGCCACCTATGAGGGCACGGTGACGCTCAGGTCCACGGAGATGCCGTCCGCCCTGGCGTCGCAGCCCGCTTCACTGGCCAGGCCGAGCGCCGAGGCCGGGAGTGGGACCTTCATTCAGATCGCCACGGAGACCGAGGGATGCGTGGATGCGGACACGTGGATCGGTACGACCGGGGACGGGACCGCCATCCACACGCCTAAGCCGCCCGCGAGGCCTGGCGGCGCCGCGTCCTACCTCGACGCCGGCGGCGGCATCGGCCACGCGCACTCGCTCCTGCCGGCGGGCGCGGAGCAGACCTGGCGGCTGCACGTGGTCTCGCCACCGGGCAGTGAGGTCACGCTGCGCATCGTGGACACCTCGCACCTCGACGGACAGGCCGCCGTGTGGCTGAGGGACCTCGCGACCGGCCGCCGGGTGGACCTCCGGCACGCGCCGGGTTACACCTTCGCGGCCAGGGAGGGCGCGCGACAGTTCGAGCTGTCACTGGGCAGGCGCGAGGGCCTGGTGCAGGTCATGGCGATGTCGGCTCGCCCCGCGGGTGACGGCGCCCGGATCAGCTTCACGCTGTCGGCGCCCGCCGCGGTGACCGTGGACATCATGAACGTCGCGGGGCGCACTGTGCGGCAGTTGGTCACCGACCGCGAGTGTGCGGGCGGCATGCAGGCGCTTACGTGGAACGGTCGCTCCGATGCGGGGACGCGGGCGCCGCGTGGGACTTACCTGGTGCGCGTCCGCGCCGGCGCGGCCACCGGCGACACGGCGCACGGGCTGGCGCCCGTTGTCGTGCGGTAGGCCGCAGGCGCGTAGTGCGGGGGTCACACGAGACGGGGGCCGGTCGTGTCCGACCGGCCCCCGTCGCGGCGTCGGCTCGCCGACGCGGCTAGGGCCGAACCGCCGGCAGCCCCGCCGGGCTCGTGCTCACCATCCCCCCGAAGCCCTCGTCGAAGTAGAGGTTCGAGGCGAAGCTACTGTCCGGCCTGCTCGCCTGGAAGCGCAGCCGCCAGATAGCCCCGGCCTGGCCCTCGGGCACCGGCACCGCGACTCGCTGATAGACCGCCCCGGCCGACTTGTCGGACCAGACCATCGCACCGCCCGCGTCCATGACCGTGGCCTGTCCCAGCCCGTCGCGCCGCGCGATGACATTGCCCTGCGCGTCCAGGATCTCGTAGACGCCGTCGCGGTCGCGCGTCTGTAACAGCAGCGGCACCGCCTCGGCCCCCGGCGGCACCCGGAAGTACAGCTCCGGCGGCTGGCCGGTGAGGTTAAGGCGCTGGGCGGGCGTCGCCGGGAAGCACACGCCGTGGGTTGGCGAGGCGATCGAGACGTCATGTGCGCCGGCCTGCGCCTGCACGAGGTACGCGCCTTCGGCCTCCGCCTCGAACGCGACCTCCGCGCTCTGCCCGCACGC
>JALGUI010000531.1 GCA_029820915.1 Candidatus Zipacnadia bacterium
GACAGGAGCGGCCGGCGCACAGCGCCGCTGCCGCTGTCGTTCCGTGGCCCGGGCACTCTTGCCCGGGCGCCGTCTCGCGTTCCACAAAGGCGAATGCGAACGGCCGGGCGGGCTGGGAAGCCCGCCCCTCCTGACGGCAACGACAGGCGCGGGCGGCGGCCGACGGGCCTTCGTGGTGTCAGCGCAGCAGCCGCACCCAGTGGAAGCCGGGGCCGATGTACGTGCTGCCGCCGCCGAGGTCGTCCGTCAGGCCGAAGCTGTTGTCCACATCGACGCGTTCGAGCTGCGCCCGCTCGCGCACCCGGGACAGCAGGTTCTGGGCCTCGCGCATCCCCGGCTCGATGGACAGCACCGCGCGCAGGTGCTCCTCGGCCTGCTCGAAGCGGCTGTGCGACGCGTAGGCCGAGGCCAGGGCCATGCGCACCGGGATCAGCCCCGGGTCCGCGCGCAGCACGTCCTCCCACGTGTCGATGGCCTCCTGCACCTTGCCCTCCTCGGCCGCGATGGCGCCCAGGTGGATACGTGCCGACAGCCTGACCTCGTCGCGCTCCGTGAGCTCGGCGGCCTTGTCGAGCGCCTCGCGCGCCTTTCTGCGGCGGCCCAGCGCGGCGAGCGACACCCCCAGGTCGTGCCACGCGTCGTCGTCCCGCGGGTCCAGCCGCAGCGCCTCGCGGTACTCCCCGACGGCCTCCTCGAAGCGGTTGCCCACCGCCAGCACGTCGCCCAGCTCGTTGTGCAGCGCGGCCGCGCGCGGGTGGCGCTCGAGGGCCCGCCGGTACGCCTTCTCGGCAGCCCCCAGGTCGCGCTTGCCCAGCAGCCGCCGCGCATGGTCGTGGAAGTAGCCCAGGCTCTCGCCCTCCTCGGTGGCCTCGCGCAGCACCAGCCCGCAGCCCAGACACACGCGCCCCGCCGGCGACACCGGCCGGCGGCAGGCCGTGCACACCCGCACCCGTGGGCCGGGCGCCGTCGGCGGCCCCAGCGCCTGATCGACCGCCTCGGCCGTCGCCGGCCGCGGCAGCGACGATCGCGTCGGCGCGCCCTTGAGCAGCTCGACGAACTCGTTGATGCTGCCCGGCCGGTCCGAGATGGCGGGCGACACCGCGACGGCGATGGCGCTGTGCAGCGCGGGAGGCGTGCCCGGCGGCAGATCGCCCAGGTCCGGCACCTCCGGCACCTGCGTGGCGGGGACCTCGGCGCCGATCTCGAGGTAGGAGAACCTGTCGCCACCGGTCGCCGTGGCCTGTTCGAGCGGCAGGCCGCCGGTGAGCACGGTGAGCAGGAGCACGCCGAGGCTATAGATGTCCGAGGGCGGGTGGATCACGCCCTTGTCGCGGAACTCGGGCGCGAAGAAGAGCTCCTGCCGGGCGGTGTAGTGGGGGCGCTTGCGCACTGAGTTGCCGTAGAGCGCGGCGATGGCGAAGTCCGTGATGCGCACGCCCCCGTCGGGCGTCAGGAAGACGTTCTCCGGACGAAGGCTCGTATGGTACACGCAACGCTGGTGTGCATACATCAGGCCGATGCACACCTGACGGGCCAGCCCCACCGCGTCGTGCGGGTCGATGGCCCCGTCGCGCTCGAGCACGTCAGACAGCGACCGGCCATCGACCAACTCGCCGATTATCGCCACGTGGCTGCCGTGCAGCACAATGTGCGACACGTCCGCGATGGCGGGGTGGCTGAGCGCCACGACCACGCGCGCGATGCGGTTGAAGGTAGGGCCCGGGCGCTCCCTCGCCGGCTCGTGCAGGCGCTTGAGGGTCAGCCGCTGCCGCTTCTCCTCGTGCAACACGGCGTACACCGTCCCGTGCGGCCCCGACCCGATGACGTCCTGCACCAGGTACGGCCCGACCCGCACGACCTCGCCGTCTTGCTCCTGCTCTCCCATCGTCAACTCCCCGATACCAGTTCGCCGGACCAGCGCGCCTCGCCTTCTCGCGACGAGAGGAGACGGGCACCGCTGCGGCGAACCCCTCCGCAGCGAACGTCGCCCGTGATGACGTGCGATACGGAGGCAGGGCATGCCCGTCTGCTCGATCTGCGGTACGCCGGTGGAAGAGGACGCCAAGTTCTGCCCGGAGTGCGGCGCAGGCATGGAGGATGAGCAGGAGGCCGCCACCTCGGCTACCATCCGGGACATGGCCCAGGAGTACGCGAGTCAGGTGCTCGAGCACCCCGAGGACGCGGCCGCGCGCTTCGACCTCGCCCTGGCGCTCATTTACGACCGCAAGTGGGGGCGCGCCGCCGAGCACCTTCAGCAGGTCCTCGAGCTCGAGCCCGACTACGCCGACGCCCACGCCAACCTGGCCGTGTGCTTCGCGAAGCTCGGCCGGCCGGAGCCTGCGCTCGAGGCCGTCGAGCGAGCCATCGCCCTCGACCCGGGCAAGAAGCGCTACCGCAAGATCCGCCGCCAGCTCACCGGCCGCACTCACTGACGCGCGCCGCCGCGGCTCAGTACCTCGGCTCCTCCGGCCTGCCGCCGTTCGCAGCCGACCGGTCGGCGGCCAGGCACACGCGGCTGGTCTTTATCCCGTCCGCGATGTTCGGCACGCAGTCGCTTCCGGCGCGGATGCACTCCGCCAGGTGGTCGATCTCCTGCTGGAACGGGTGGTGCTCCACGTCCCCGCTGTTGGGCGTGATGCACGGGATCTCGAAGTAGTCGTCCTGCTCGGGCGCCAGCA
>JALGUI010000532.1 GCA_029820915.1 Candidatus Zipacnadia bacterium
CTGCGGGAGCCTGTTCGGCAGGCTGCGCAACTGGGTCGGCTTCGAGGGCATCGCACTGATGTGCTACGACGACCCGGAGCTGCTCGAGGAGATGATGGAGCATCTGTGTAACCTCGTGTGCACGGTGATCGAGCCGGCAGTAAGGAGCTGCCAGATCGACTGCGGCGCATTCTGGGAGGACATGAACTTCAAGCAGGGCTGCATCATCTCCCCGAGGATGTTCCACGAGTGGCTTACGCCGCGCTACAAGCGCATCACCGATCTCGTCTACTCGGCGGGCGCCACCATGTGCTATGTGGACTCCGACGGGAACGTGACCGACGTGATCGACGGCTGGCTGGATGGTGGCGTGAACTGCATGTTCCCGGTCGAGGTGGCGGCGGGCTCCGACCCGGTGGACATCCGACGCCGGTGGGGCCCGCGCTGCCTGCTGATGGGTGGGGTGAACAAGCGGCCACTCGCCGCGGGCCGCGACGCCATCGTCGAAGAGGTCACGCACCTCAAGCCGCTGGTCGATGAGGGCGGCTTCATCCCGCACGTGGACCATCGCGTGCCGCCTGACGTGAGCTATGCCGACTACCTGTTCTACCTGCGCACGAAGCGCGAGATGTACGGCATCCCGGAGCCGACCGACGCGCCGATGTTCAACGTATGAGCCGCGCGAAGGAGGGATCCCGATGTTCCGACCCGACCTGACCAACCCGCTGCGAGGCCTCATCATGCCGCGCGACTGCCGCTCGAAGCGCGTGTCGAGCTGGGACCAGACGGGGGCCAACTCCGACTCCTGGCGCTTCGAGCCAGGCGAGACGAAGACCATCGCGGACATCGCCGGCGCGGGGTGCATCAATCACATCTGGATGACCTCCGGCTCCGACGAGCCCGCCTGGCCCCGGCGCGTGCTCATCCGCATGTACTGGGACGATCAGGACGAGCCGAGCGTCGAGGTGCCCTTCGGCGACTTCTTCGGCATCGGCCACGGCGAGCTCGCCGAGTGGGAGGCCATGCCGCTGAACATGACCCACCACCCGAGTGGGGGCATGCGCTCGGCCTTCAACTGCTGGTGGGCGATGCCCTTTGCGTCCCGCGCGCGCATCGAGGTGGTCAACGAGGGTGAGGCGGCGCGGCCGCTCTACTTCTACGTGGACTACGAGGAGTACGATCAGCCCGTCGAGGGCGCGCTGTACTTCCATTCGTGCTGGCGGCGGGAGAACCCGTGCGACGGCTATGCCGAGCCGGGCACCATGCACGCTCAGCGCAAGATCAACGAGGTGCCGAACCTCGACGGCGCGGGCAACTACCTGATCCTGGAGACCGAGGGCCGCGGGCACTACGTGGGGTGCAACCTGTCCATCGACAACTGGGACGGCGACTGGTGGGGGGAGGGCGATGACATGATATTCATCGACGGCGACACCTGGCCGCCCTCGCTGCACGGCACGGGCTCGGAGGACTACTTCTGCCACGCCTACGGCATGCAGGACGTGCGCGGGCTGTACGCGGGGACGTCCTACTTCGGCGGCGACCCTAACACCTGGGCGGGCAAGTGGACGGTCTACCGCTTCCACATCCCGGACCCCATCGTATTCGCCGAGCGCATCCGCGTGACCATCGAGCACGGGCACGGCAATCACCGCCGCGACGACTACTCGTCCACCGCGTACTGGTACCAGACGCTGCCGCACCGGCCGTTCGAGCCGATGCCGCCGGTTGCAGGACGTTTGCCACGCGCATAGAATACTAATAGAGGGCACGGAGCGACATCAGCGCCGGGAGGTGGTGCGCGTGGGTCATACGATTCGACAGGTCACGGCGGTTGTGGTGCAGGTCGAGGACCGTGTGGGCATGCTCCACGAAGTGCTGTGCGTCCTGCGGGACGCGGGGGTGAGCATGGTGGCCATCGCCAGCCAGCGACGGCAGGGAACCGCGCTCATGGCGATCCCCGACGATGTGAACGCGGTGCGTGAGTTGGCCGCCCGGCAGGGCGTGAGCATGCAGACGCGCCAGGTCTTCCTCGTCGAGGGCGATGACCGGGTCGGGGCGCTGTGCGATATCACACGGGCGATCTCGGAGGCGCGCATCAGCATCGAGGACATAGCCGCCCTCTCGGCCGCCAGGCGCTACGCGGCGGTGCTGACCTTCGCGGACGCGGATCTCGAGGCTGCGGCGAAGGCGTTGGGACTGGAGGAATAGCCCGACCCAACGACTTTTGTGGCGGCGGGCTTTCGGGCCCTACCGCCGGCTGGGCGAGCGGCCCCCGAGCGATCGGGGGCCGCTCGCGCGTACCTACGCCTGACCGCTCAGAACGCGAACCGCTCGGGGGTCACCGGCCGGCCGGTGGCGAGTGACTCGTCGCCCGCGATCGCGACCGCGATGGTGTTGGCGACGTCGCGGCCGGAAATGGGCGGCTCTGTGTCGTCGATGATCGCCTGCGCGAAGTCGCCGATCACCGGACCGTAGGGATGGCCCTGCACCGGCAGGTCGATCGTGATGGTGTCCGAAAGCGAGTCGTTGATGCGCACGCGGTCGTAGTCGCGCCCCGCCAGGTAGGTGCGCTCGGTCCCGTAGAGCATGAAGTTGCGGAACGAGGGCCGTTGGCAGCCGTAGGTGACGCCGAACTTGCCGCAGGCGCCGCTCTCGAACTTGAGCACCGAGACCGAGCAG
>JALGUI010000533.1 GCA_029820915.1 Candidatus Zipacnadia bacterium
CGAGGGGTACGTGGTCGGCGCTGCCTTCGCGTACTACGGAGGACCGAGCCGCGCAGTCCTCTGGGAGCCTGATGGCGAGGGCGGCTACACCGCGGTCGCCGTCCCCCCGCCAACCGGGTACACCGAGTGCGAGCTCCACGGAATCAACGATCTGGGGCAGATAGCTGCCTGGGCGCGGAACAACGCTGGCGTCCTCCGAACGCTCCTCTACCAGATCGTGGAAGGGGACGTCGTGCTGGTGCAGGACCTTGGCCATAACCGGATCGGTGCGACCGACATCAACAACGCGGGCCAGATCGGCGGGATGTATTGGACTGGCTCGGTCTACAAGCCGTTCCGGTGGGACCCGCCAGAAGTCACCGGCGGCGAGCCGCGACTGATAGTGGAGCAGACCGGTGGCTACTGGAGCCACGCCCGCGTGCAGGAGATCAGTGATGACGGCTACATGGTGGGCGACGACTACGTCAAGGGTTGGGCCTGGCTGAACGACAACCAGGCCACGCCGATCCCCCTGAGCGCGGATCAGCGACACAAGGCGCTCGGGGTCAACTCCCTGGGCGACGTCGTGGGGTACGAGTGGGGCAACCGCGGAGTCGCGTGGGAATTGCACTCCCCTGGGTACCCGGGCAGATCACTTCACCCGTCGGCGTGGCTGCAATCCGTGCCCCACGATGTGAACGAGGTCCGAGAGGTGGCCGGATGGTGCCAACTGGCTGCTGGCGGGCCGGTCTATGCGTACATTGCCGGCCTCGATGTGCTGCCTTACCTGCTGCCCGAGGGCATGGCGCAGCAGTGGCTGGCCGCAGCGGACGAGGCGATCGCGGCCATCGACTGGCTGCCCGGGCCCGGCGAGGCGCTGGCGGAGGAGCTGCCGCCGCCGGAGGACCCGCCGCCGCCCCCGCCGCCACCCGATCCCGAGCAGCCGCCGTACACCTACACCGACTGGGGCGATATGCAGGAGGATCCCGAGCCGAGCCTGCCGCCGGACGCCTACACGGCCTTTGTGGTGCCCGACGATGACAACGAGCCGAACGAGACGCTGGTGCTGACCACCCGGCTCTCGTTCCCGACCGCGGGCACGTCCGCGATGCGCACCGCACAGGCGGGTGACTACGTGCTGGAGTGCGTGGAGATGTACACGCCCGGCGACGAGGGCGTGGTGGGCTCGGACACCACCAAGCCGGTCATCGAGTCGGCGAGCATCAGCCCGGACCAGCTCTGGCCACCCAACCACAAGATGGTGGACATGGCGTTCGACGTGCAGGTGTCGGACGTGGACGACGACGGCGGGGAGCGGCCCGCGAGCTGGTACATCGAGAGCGTGTCCAGCAGCCAGCCCGAAGACGGCAAGCACGCGCCGGACTGGCTGATCGACCCCGAGGATCAGCGGTCACTCGAGCTGCGCGCCGAGCGCGACGGCAAGGACAGGGACGGCCGCACGTACACCGTGGTCATCCGGGCCATCGACCAGGGCGGGAACCTGTCCGACCCGCACTCGCTGCAGGTGCTCGTGCCGCACGATAGGGGCCGCAGGGGCGGTGGGAAGATCGCGTCCCTGGCGGCACTGCCGGCGGGCGGCGGAGTCGAGGTCGTGTTCACGCTCAGCTCCGAGGCGCAGGTCGAGGTGGAGGTGCTGAACATCGCGGGCCGCTGCGTGCGCACCATCGTGGCCGACCGCGAATGCGAGGCGGGCATCAACAGCCTCGCGTGGAACTGCCGCAGCGACCGCGGCGTGATGGTGCCGTCAGGCACCTATCTGGTGCGGGTGACGGCCCGCAGCGACGACGGCGAGCAGGCCAGCCGCCTGTGCACCGTCACGCTGAGACGCTGAAGGGACGCCAGGTACGCGCGGCAACAGGCTCGACGCACCTCGGAGCCCGCCGATCGATCACAGGTCGGCGGGCTCCGAACGCGTCTCCAGCTTGCGGTCGGCCTGGCGGCAGGCGCACGCCTGTCATCGGATCACCGGCGAACCCCGGTCCCCCGACCGCAGGACCAGGCTGTCCACGCCGGAGAGGGCCGGTTGCCCGTCGGCTACTCCCAGCGCCGGAACAGGGAGCTGACGACGGTGGCCGTGTGACCGGGCCCGTGGTCGTAGATGCTGAACACCACGCGCCCGTCGCCGTCGGCGTCCGGGAAGTCCGCCGGGTCCAGCGGCCGGTCGGCGAATACATTGTCGCCCTCGACGTGATCGACGCGGTAGCGCGCCCGCAGGTCCTCGCCGGTCATCAGCGCGCCATCGTAGTATCCCGGCTTGAAGCCCCGGCTCGCCTCGATCGACGGCGGCAGCTCGGACACCAGATGGCTGCCGTCATCCGCAAAGCTCTCGACCTTCGAGCGGAAGATGATCGAGTTCAGGTCCAGCCGGACGACCGTGCCCGAATCGAGCACCTCGCCGATGTGGTACGCCGTGCGGTGCGGCCCGCCCCGCAGGTAGATCATGTGCCCGGCCAGCGCCTCGCCCACGGGCGGCAGCGGCCGGTCGAGGGTGATGAGGTCCCCCGCCAGGTCCACCGCGGTGACCGTCGCCTCGAAGCGTGGCTTCTCGATGGTCAGGGCGGCCTCCCCCCTGCGCAGGTACCGTCCGCCCACCAGGTGCGCGGCGCGAGGGCTCCCGTTCAGCTCCGACCAGTAGCCGAAGCTGCCCGAGAACTCGAT
>JALGUI010000534.1 GCA_029820915.1 Candidatus Zipacnadia bacterium
ACGCGCGACGCGAGGTCGCGGACGATCCGCACGTCATCGGCTGGGAAGGCTGCACTCCCGGGCATTGAGGCGATCTCCAACGCGGCGTGATCCCGACGCCGGGGTATTCACTGCTCGGGCACATGACTCCTCGGTTGGCGAGAGGGCGGTTGGCGGGCGACGCGGAACTACGCGAGACAGCTCTCTTCCTCGCCGCACATCACGGAGGTGCCACCGATGCGCGTGCTCGTCGTCTACTACTCACGGTCAGGACTCACGAAGAAGGCCTGCGAAGCGATCGCGGAGGGGCTTTCCCACGAGGAGGGCATCGAGGCCGTCGCTGAGGAGCTGTGGGCTCCTTCGACCTCGTGGCCATCGGCACGCCGGTGTGGGCCTTCACCTGCACGCCGGCGGCCCGAGCCTTCTGCGAGCAGTACGCGGATCAGCTCCAGCGCGTGGCTTTCGTGGCGACCATGGGCGGGAGCGGCGACGCCCGCGCCTACAAGGCCATGGAGGGCTATTGCGGCGTCGCGCCGGCCGCGACGCTCACGCTCATCGACAAGCACATCAAGGCCGATGACCCCGAGAAGTACACCGCCGCGGTCGAGGCGTTCGTCCAGCAACTGGTGGAGACGCAGTAGGGGGCCGTTGCCGTCGTCGTTGCCGCCCCGCCGCGTGCGCTACCCGTCACCCACATCTCTCGGGGACGGGGTCGTGCGAAGGCGGGAGCGCGCCGGCGCGAGTATCCTGGACGATGGGAGAGCTCACATGCGGATCAGCATCATGGCGCTGCTCACGACGGCGTGCCTGACCGCGGCGGCGGAGACCGCCCGCCCGCTGGTCGCCGTGCCTCGCACCGACGGGCCGCCTCAGATCGACGGAAGCGTCGCGGACGGCGAGTGGGACGGGGCCGCTGTGACGTGCGGGTTTCGCGACAACGGCACCGGCCTTCCGGCGCGCGCGCCGGTCGTTATGTCGCTGTGCTACGACGAAACGGCGCTGTACTGCCTGCTTGAGTGCCGGGGCGAGGCTTCCGCCGAGCTGAAGGGGGGCCCGGGGCCGCGAGATGCGAGCATCTGGGGCGGGTCACTCGCGGAGGTCTTCCTGGCGCCCGAGAGCTGGCCTGAGTCGCGCTATGCACACTTCGGGATCAACCACGCCGGCACGGTTGCGGACGAGATGTGCGACGCCGGCGACTTCGACGGCTCCTGGGACCCCGAGTGGCAGCACGAGGTCGGGACAGCGGACGCCGGGTGGCTCGCTGAGATCGCCATCCCCTGGCGCAGTCTCGGCGTCGAGGAGGCCGGAGCGGGCGCCGGGCTCCGCGCGAACTTCGCTCGCAATGCTGCCTCAATCCGCGAACTGTCCACCTGGGCGCCCGTCGAAGGCGGCTTCCACCACCCCGAGCAGTTCGGCACGCTGCTGCCGGCGGGTGAGGGGCCCGCGGCGGCCGTCGCCGCCCTGCCCGGCAGGCGGACGGGCGGCGTCAGCGTGCAGGCACGATTGCTCGGCGAAGCCCGAGAGGCCCGACTCCAGGTGACCTTGACGGCCGGCGAGCCGCCGGCGGAGCACGTCTACTCCGCCGGGTTCCTCACGGTCGAGGCGGGCGGACCCGAGGCCACCGTCGCCCTCGACATCCCCGACGGCGCCCTGGAGCTGGCGGTGTCGGTCGCGGATGACAGCGGCGAGCAGTTGTGGCGGCAGACCGCGAGGCTTGAGCTGCCGGCCTTCGGCGCTCGGATTCGCCGGCTACTCGGTACACTCGATGCGCTCACGGGCGGCGACCTTCCCCTGACCGCGACCGACGACGGAGTCGAGGCCGACCTCGCCGAGCTTCGGCTGCGCCTCAGCGCCCTGGCGGATGAAGCCCGCGAGCCGCTGGACGAGGACGGCCTGCGTCGTCTCGAAGCGGCCATAGGCGAGGCCGGGCGTCGGATTAACGGCTTCGCCTCGTTGGCGGAGTCCCACCGGTCGGGGATGACTCGCGGGATCCACGGCACGATGCCCTCGTACTTCGTCACCAACCCGGTCTCCACGCGCAAGATCCAGCCCACCGCGGCCGACCCGGGGCCTCTGGCCGATGAACTCCGGATCGCGATGGCCAAGGGGGAGTACGAGCCCGCTCAGCTCGTGGTGTGCCCGGTGACGAGAGACCTGGAGAGGGTGCGCGTGTCGGCCGGCAGGCTGATCGGCCCCAACGGCCGCGTCATCCCCGCCGACCGCGTCATCGTCAACCCGCTGGGCTTCGTGTCCTGCGGGATATCGACGCAGGGCGCGCGGCTGGCCGGAGATGTGCCGGACGTGCTGCTCCCTCCGCGCGCCGTTGACGTGCCGGCGGGCCGCCGCCAGCCATTCTTCATCACCGTGCAGACGACTCCGGAGGACGCGCCCGGCGAGTACCGGGGCCACGTATGGGTGCGCGCCCGGGATGCTTCCCAGGTGAGACTGCGGCTCGTTGTGCGCGTCTACGATGTCACCCTCCCCGTGAGATCCCACCTCCGCACGGCCTTCGTGCTGTGGAACGGCGGGCTCAACAGATTCGTCGAGAGCGCCGAGCCCGACGCCTTGATGGACGCCTACATCCGCTACTCGAAGGTGATGCTTGCTCATCGCATCAGCCCCATCACGATGTGGCGACTTGGCCGAGGCGAAGACGGGAACTGGGAGTTCTCAGACGTGGACCGCTACCTCTCGGAACTGGCGCCCCTCGGGCTTACGACCTTCAACATCGGCGGCAACGGCTACATGGCGAAGACGCGGGACGTCGAGGCGGCCCGGGCCATGGCCGAGCACCT
>JALGUI010000535.1 GCA_029820915.1 Candidatus Zipacnadia bacterium
CCCGTAGTGGTACGCGAAGTAGCGCATGTCCAGCTCGAAGCTGCCGTCATCGTGCATCCGCAGCAGCCGGTCCATCTCATCCCGGTACCGGGGCTCCCCGTAGCTCGCCAGCCCCATCACCTTGTACTCGTCGTTGTTGACCCGGAAGCCCAGGTGGGCGGTGATGGCACTGTAGAACAGCCCCAACGAGTGGGGGAACCTTACGCCTGCGTCGAGCGTCACTTCCGCCCCCCTGCCGCTGCCCCACGTGCACGTGTTCCACTCCCCGACGCCGTCAACGGTCAGGACCGCCGCCTCGTCGAAGGGTGAGCACAGGAAGGAGCTGGTGGTGATCGCAGTACAGCACCTCGCCCCGGTACCCCGTTGCGCGACGCAGCTCGCGGGGGAACCACAGCTTCTGCTTCAGCCACAGCGGCATGGCCGTGATGTAAGCCAGGTAGGATCGCGGCCACATGGTGACGTAGGAGGCGAGGATGCGCTCGAACTTCACCAGCGGCTTCTCGTAGAACACCACGTAGTCCAGGTCCTCGACCGTCAGCCCGGCGTACTCCAGCGCCCACCGCACCGCGTGCTCCGGGAAGGAGAAGTCGTGCTTCTGCCGGCTGAAGCGCTCCTCAGCGGCCGCCGCGACGATCTGGCCGTCCCGCAGAAGCGCCGCGGCCGAATCGTGATACCAGCATGATATGCCGAGTATGTTCAACGCTCGCTCACTCCCGGGGGATCGTGCGGCTCCTGGATGGCTCAGAAGGGCTCTCGTGCGCGCTCGCCCCTGGAGTAGTCGGCCTGATACGCCCGCCACGTGCTCTCCCCGCCGCTGCGCAGACACAGCGGCGCCGTGCCCGTCAGTCGCACCACCAGCGACACCGGCAGGACGATCGCGAGGTAGATCGCCGTGAGCAGTATCACGGTAACGACGCGACCGATCGGTTCGAGGACCCGGAGCAGCCCTCCCCAGATCGCGCTTAACACTCTCATCGCCGCTCACCCGTGCCCACCAGCAGTTCCTCCAGCCTGTGCGCCAGTGCCTCGCCGACCACGCGATGCCCGTCGGCGTTGATGTGTCTGTTCGTGGGGAAGTAGAGCGCCCTGCCGCCATGCGCGAGGAGCACCGGCATCAGATCGACGATCTCCGCTCCCTCACGTCCGGCCTCTCCGGCGAGTACCCCGATCTCCTCAGTGAAGCGTTCGGTCACACCCGCCTGCACGTCCTCCTTGGACGGCATCAGCATCACGATGGCCGGAACACCACGCTCGCCGCACGCATCCGCTATCTCCGCCAGCAGCCCCGCCGTGAGCCGTCGGCTCAGATCGCGTTGCTCGGCAGGCGTGGCGGCCGCCTGCGCCGCGCGCCCTCGCTGCGTCGCCCTGGACAGCGCCTGCCTGGCAATCCGCCACAGATTGCTGCTGCGCACCAGGAGGCTCGGCTCGGCGTCCTCAGGCTCCCCCCAGGTGCTCGCGCCCCGCTCCAGCACCTGCTCGCAGAACGGGTCCTGGGTGTGCAGGCCGCCCGCGCCTTCATCGCTCCGCCTGGCCGAGCCGAGCGGCGCCGTGCGCTCAACGCCCGTGGCCGTCAAACCGTACGTGCCGCGATTCAGGTTGTCCCGCACGTCATTCTCGTAAACGCACACCACGACGGCATCGGGGGCGTAGTCGAAGCCCTCCAGCAGCAGGAAGTCCAGCTCGTCGGCCGTCCCCCAGCTCGGCACCCCGCAGTTGATGACGAGCGTGTCGCCGCCCAGGTTGCGTTGCGCCACCTTACAGAATGCTTCGTGCAGTTCGACGCCGTAGCCGAAGGTGAACGAGTCCCCCACTGCGAGCACCCGCGTCTGACCGTCCGGCTTGTCGAGCGCTATCTCCTCATCGCGTAGCCCGTGCGAGTTGGTGCTGACAGCGACGTCGAAGTCATCCTCGACGTGCCGGGCCTCGCAGTTGGGGCGCAGCCACCGCGGCCTCGCCCGGCCCTCTCTGAGCTCCCGCGGGCCGACCGCCAGGAAGGTGTCCGTCGCGTGCAGGGGCACCGGATACAGCCAGCGCGTCGCCATCTCGGCGATCAGCAGGGCCACCGCGAGCGAGAGTACCCCTACCGCGCAACCGGCTCCCGGCCCCGCCTTTGTGCCCGCATCGCGGCTCGTGTCCGCCATTCAGCCATCCCCTGCCGACGCGCCGCGGCGGCAGTTCGCCACGGGACTTCGCTGCATCACGGGCATTATGTCGGCTGCCCCGCGCGAGTGTCAAGCTCACGCCTGGCAGCATCCGGATTCGCGTACGCACGCGCTGAGTTGCCGCGGCCTACGCGCGGAGCCCCGTTCAGTGGCCGTTGCCGTCGCCGTCGCCGTTGCTGGAGAGGCGGGACCCCGTTCCCGCCTGTGTCGTCGTCGTTGCCGTTCGGAGGGGCGGGACCCCGTTCCCGCTCGGTCGTTGCCGTCGCCGTCGCCGTTCCTGGAGAGGCGGGACCCCGTTCCCGCCTGTGTCGTCGTCGTTGCCGTTCGGAGGGGCGGGACTACGTTCCCGCCCGGTCGTTGCCGTTGCCGTCGCCGTTCCTGGAGAGGCGGGACCCCGTTCCCGCCTGTGTCGTCATCGTTGCCGTTCGGAGGGGCGGGACTACGTTCCCGCCCGGCCGTTGCCGTCGGGAACGACGTGCGGACGAGGTCGTCCGCACCACGGTGCTTGTGGTCGCTTGCCACCCCCGGGCCGTCGCCGTCCCGTGGCATCCCGCCCATGGGCGGGACCCGCGCGTCGTTGCCGTGGCCGTTGTGCCCCTCGCGCCCTCGCGAGGGGGCGCCCGAAGGGCGACTGCCGTGGGCCGTCGCCGTCGGCGTCGCGGCTCCGAGCTCAACTCTCGCCTCCGTCGCCGGCCTGACCTTCCTCCTCCGCCTCGTCCTCGCTCCAGTCGCGCGGGCCCTTCACCTCGCGGTACA
>JALGUI010000536.1 GCA_029820915.1 Candidatus Zipacnadia bacterium
GCGCACGATGCGCGGCACCGGGCGCCGGTAGTCCTCCATCCAGTAGATCGATACTTCGTGCGCAGCCGTCTCGATGAGGCCGCGCGTCACCATGAAGCTGCGCTCGGTCCAGCGTTCGCGCCCCAGGCCCGGGCGGATGAAGGCCTCCAGGTGGCGGTGCCAGTGCAGGCCGTCGCGGCTGGTCATGAACGTAGCCTCGCTCAGCCCGCCGGCCGGCCAGTCGTCGACCATCATCCGATGCGGGACGTACCGCTTCGGGAAGGCCAGCAGGATGTGCGGGGCGCGCGGGCAGGGCACGGTCGAGTTCGTGTACAGGTGCTCGGCCGGGGCGTCGCCGGCGCGGGCAGGGCACGGTCGAGTTCGTGTACAGGTGCTCGGCCGGGGCGTCGCCGAAGTCCAGCGACTCCGGCTCGCTCCAGCTCAGGAAGTCGTCGGAGCGCGACACGAAGATGTGCCGCACCGGCCCGATCCAGTTGCGCCCATACAGGCGGTACTCCCCCGCGACTTCGTCCCAGAAGCCCACGTTCTGGCTGTCGAGCATCACCTTCGGGTCGGCCGCGCGGAAGACCGGCTCGCCGTCGTTGAGCGCGCGCCAGTGGATGCCATCCTCGGAGGCGTAGGCGCACAGCGAGTGCAGGCGCTCGCCCACGTCCGGGCCGTAGGCGAGGGCCTTGTAACGCTCGTCACCCGGGACGCCGGGGCGCGTGTCAAGCACCGGCGTGAAGTTGTGCGCGCCGCGCGATCCGAGCAGCAGCGACGGCCGCGTCCACTCGACGCCGTCGGCGCTCTCGGCGAGCGCCACGTAGGCCGTGCCCTGTTCGTCGGGCCAGCCGCGCGAGTACATGCGCCAGCCGCCCTCGAAGGGCACGATCGCGGGATAGCCGGACAGCGCGCCCTCCCACGGCCGGTCGTACCGTATGACCGTGCCCCGAGGAGTGGGGGAGTGCAGCCGCAGCGACAGCCCGTCCATGCGCTCGATGAGGTAGTGGTCCACGAACGGCTCCAGCCTCGACCCGATCTCGATCATGGCTGTCCTCCCGGCGTCCGCTCATCTGCGACGGCCCTGCAGCGTGGTTCGCTCCCGCGCGCGCGGCACCTGCCGGGGAGGCAGGCCACCCGGCCTGTCGCCGTTGCCGTTACCGGCGACGCCTCTGCGGCGGAGGATGCTGGCGGCTTGTCGCATCCGGTCCGCCGCGCCGTTCGTGGGACAGGCCACCCGGCCTGTCGCCGTCGTCGTCCGCTCGTGACCAAGACCCGCCGACGAGGGCGTCGGCGGCACACGACCGCGGCGGGGCGTTCGCCGCACAGGACCGGGGCGCGGGCCTGAGAACTTCGCGAACCGCGGAACCCCGGAGCACACCTCGTTCGTCATAGGCACCGGAGGGAGGCAGTGCAGAGGAGGCCGTGCGATGACCCGACGATTGGCGTTGTGCGCGATGTTGCTGACGATCGTCACCACCGGTGCCCTGGCGGACGGCATTCTGATCCCCGGCCCGCCGGAGCGCCCCGAGCCCGAGGTCCCGTACTTCACCATCAAGTACCACCACGTGGACGTTGAGATCCGCGACCAGGTCGCCACCACGAAGATCGATCAGGTCTTCGTGAACGAGGCCGAGCGCGAGGTCGAGGCCACCTACCTGTTCCCGCTGCCGCCGAACTCGGTGGTGCGCGACTTCGCCGTGGAGGCCGACGGCCGGCTCATGGAGACGCGGCTGCTCGAGGCCGATGAGGCGCAGCGCACCTACGAGGAGATCATGCGCCGGCGCCAGGACCCGGCGCTGTTCCAGTACGCGGGCAACAACACCTACCGCGCCCGCATCTACCCGATCCCGGCCGGCGGCGAGCGGCGCATCGTCATCACCTACTCCGAGCTGCTCACCCAGGACGCCGGCGTGGTCGAGTACATGTACCCCATGAGCACCGAGCAGTTCTCGACCGAGCCGGTGGGGGAGACGGTCTTCAACGCGCGCATCACCTCGGCCGACCCCATCGCCAGCGTCTACTGCTCCAGTCACAACGTCTCCATCGACAAGGCGGACCAGCGCCACGCCACGGTCTCCTACGAGGAGAACGACACCAGGCCCGACCGCGACCTGCAGCTCTGCTACGCCGTCTCGATGGACGCCGTCGGCACCCACATCCTGACCTACAAGGAGCGGGCCGATGACGGCTTCTTCATGCTGCTCGCCGCCCCGTCCGTCGATCGCGACGCCGACGCGCTGCCCAAGAACGTCGTCTTCGTGCTCGACCGCTCGGGCAGCATGAGCGGCGAGAAGATCGGGCAGGCGCGCGACGCGCTGACCTTCTGCGTCAACCAGCTCGGAGAGGACGACCTCTTCGAGATCATCACCTTCAGCGACAACATCCGCTCCTTCGGCGACGAGCTCGGGCGCGCCACGCCCGACCGCGTCCGCGACGCCCGCCGCTTCATCGCCGAGATGGAGGCCGCGGGCTCCACGGACATCGACTCGGCCATGGCCCTCGCCATGGACCGGCGCGCCGAGGGGCGGCCCAACTACATCGTAGTGCTCACCGACGGCCTGCCCACCGCGGGCGTCACCGACCTCGACGAGATACTCGCCAACGTCGAGGACGCGCGCGGCGAGACCGAGGCGTCCACCCGCGTCTTCATCTTCGGCGTGGGCTACGACGTGGACACCCACTTCCTCGACCAGATGTCGCTGGACAACGGTGGGGTCGCGGCCTACGTGCGGCCCGAGGAGAGCATCGAGGCCAAGGTCTCCAGCTTCTACTCGAAGATCTCGCGGCCCATGCTGACCGACATCGACGTGGAGTTCGGCTCGATCACCACCTATGACGTGTTCCCGAAGGACCTGCCCGACTTGTTCTACGGCTCGCAGATCGTCGCGCTGGGTCGCTACGACCGGCGCACCACCGGCGACTGCACCGTGACCCTGTCGGGCCGGGCCCCCGATGGCTCGGAGAGCTTCGACATCCAGGCCAGGTTCCCGAGCGACAGTCTGTCGCGCGAGTACATCCCGGCGCTGTGGGCGGCGCGTAAGGTCGGCTGGCTGCTCGACCAGATCCGCCTGCACGGTGAGACCGAGGAGTTGGTCGATGAGATCGTCCGCCTCGGCACCGAGTACGGGATCCTGACCGAGTACACCTCGTTCCTCGCCGAGGAGAGCGGCGCCATCACCGAGGCGGAGGTCGGCGACCGTCTGCGCGCGCCCGAGGGGGCTTTCGGGGCCGGCGGCGCGCTGGCGCCGGCGGCGCGCTGGCAGCCGAGCGCATGGGCGGCTACGCCATCTCCCAGCGTGACAACACCCTGGCCATGCAGGCGCAGACCAACGTGGCGACCCAGAACATGTTCATGGACGCCGAGGGCCACTGGCAGCGCGTGGGCAACATCGTCAACGTCGGCCAGCGCGGCTTCATCCAGCAGGGCGCCCAGTGGGTGGACAGCCGCCTGCGCGTCGGCACCGGCGAGCAGCTCCAGCCCGAGCTGCAGGTGCAGGCCTTCAGCGAGGCGCACTTCCAGCTCTCGCGCGCCTTCCCGACCGTG
>JALGUI010000537.1 GCA_029820915.1 Candidatus Zipacnadia bacterium
GCTGCACGGCCCGTTCCTGATCGCCGGCGCCATCCTCGTCGTCGGGCCGCTCCTGCTGACTATGGGCCGGGAGGACGACGGACGCGCCGATGAGGAGCGCCCGACCCTCAGCCTGCGCGGCATCCTGACCGTCCCGGCGCTGCTCATCATCCTGTGCGCGACGCTGCACGCCGGGGCCGACAATGCCCTCTACGGCTGGCTGCCCAAGTTCCTCGAAAGCCGCTACGCCACGTTGCCCATCGGCACGGGCGTCATGCTGGGGCTCTACTCCGCGGCCTACGCCATCTCGCGCCTGGTCCTCGCGGCGCTCCCGGAGGGCACCGGCCAGCGTGCCTTCCTGGTGCTGCCCGGGCCGATCGGCGGGGCGCTGCTGATCGCCGTCATCTGGCTGGGCGGGCCGCTGGAGATCGCCATCGTCTACCCTCTCGTCGGCCTCCTGATCGCCGTCGAGTACCCGACGCTGCTGGCCGAGATCCGCGAGAGTTCGGCGGCGCGGTTCTCGGCCATCTACGGCGCCTCGATCTGGGTGAGCAGCCTGGTCACCATCGCGAGTCTGAACCTCATCGGCCGGCTCGGCGAGCGGACGGGCGACCTGCGCATCGGCCTGACCATCGCGACGCTGGGCTTCATCGGCTTCGGGGTGGTCGCGCTGGTCTCGGGCATGGGCCGGCGCGCGGCAGGTGCGGGCTCGGACTGCGCGGAAGTGACCGGCGACGCCTGAGACTCCACACACCGGGAGCCCCCTATGCATACGTCCGACCGAGCACGCGAACTTCACGACCGGGCAATCATCGTGGACGCGCACAACGACACCCTCGTGCTGCGCCTGTCGCGCGACGAGCACCTCGACGTCACCGAGCGCGATGAGCGCTACCATCTCGACGTGCCCCGCGCGCTTGAGGGCGGACTCACCTGCTGCTTCTTCATGGTCGGCTCATCGACGCTCGACCAGTCGCTGGAGCTGGTGGACGGCACGTGGCGGCTCGTCGAGGACCACCCCGACCAGGTCATCCTCGCCACCGGTGCCGCCGACATCGAGCGCGCGAAGGCCGAGGGCAGGCTCGCGATCATCGGCCAGCTCGAGAGCTGCACTTGCCTGAACGGGAGCCTCGCGGTGCTGCGCGACCTCTACCGCCTGGGCGTGCGGGTGGCGAACCTCACCCACGGCGAGGGCGGCGAGGGCACGACGCAGCACGAGAACAGCCCGTTTGACTTCTGCGAGCCCGCCGACCGCGAGCAGGCCCGGCGCGGGCCGGGCCTGACCGACTTCGGCCGCGAGGTCATCGCCGAGTGCAACCGCCTCGGCATCGTCATCGACCTCGCCCACGCCTCCGACGCGAGCTTCTACGAGGCCGTCGAGCTGTGCGCGACGCCGCCGATCTTCTCGCACGGCGCGGTCTTCGCCCAGTGCCCGCACTGGCGCGGGCTCACCGACGATCAGCTCCGGCTGCTCGCCGACGCGGGCGGCGTCATGGGCATGGCCTGCGTCCCGTTCTTCATCGACCGCGAAGCCCCGTCGATGGAGCGAATGATCGACAGCATCCAGCACGTGATCGAGCTGGTCGGCCCGGATCACGTCGGCCTGGGAGCCGATTACGACGGAATGCGCGAGGGCCTCGTGCCGATCCCCGCGTCGGTCGAGCGCCTGCCCGAGCTGACCGAGGCGCTGGTGCGGCGCGGCTTCGACGACGAGACGGTCCTGAAGGTGCTGGGCGGCAACTTCCTGCGGGTGCTGCGCGAGGTCGCCGGCTAGTGCTCACTTGCGGAAAACCGCGTGCTAACGGCTTCGACAGGCGAGGGCGCCCGTCGTACGGATCGCTGCGCCGAGAGGGAACAGACTCCCCAATCGTAGTGCGGGCGCCCTGCGCTCGCAGCGCGAGCGCTCTGGAGTTTGCTCAGCAAACTCCCCAGAGGTCGCGGAGCGACCTCACCTGCACACGCCGTTGGGAACAGATCATCGCACACGAACTGCCGCCACCAATGACTAGCGCCGGCAATCTCGAGTTGTGAGTTGTGGGTAACGGCGACGGACGGCAGGGGAACCAACATGCCTGAGCTATCGATCATCGAGTGCGACGTGGTGGTGGTGGGCGTGGGCGCGGCGGGAATGATGGCCGCGCTCGCCGCCGCCGAGGGCGGGGCGAAGGTCTTCTGCATCTCGAAGATGCCCTTCCGCGCGCCGAGCTGCACCACGCGCGCGTACGGCGACATCACCTGGTCCACGCGGGAGACCGCCGACGAGCTGTTCCGCCAGGTGGTGGAGACCGGCGGCTTCCTCAGCGACCAGGATCGCGCCGGGAGCTTCGCGCGTTGCGCGCCCGCCGTCCTCCCCAGGCTGCGCGTGCTGGGCGCGCAGTTCGACGAACCTCAGCCGGCGGGCGATGGCATGCCCGGCACGGTGCGCTGGTCCTACCGCGGCGTGGACTCCGGCCAGGGCCTGTTGGATCGCATCCGTGACGCCGCGATCAGGCGTCGCGTCGGCTTCATGTACGGGCACGTCGCGACCGAGGTGCTGGTGCACGACGGCCTGGTCTGCGGGCTCGCCACGGTGTGCGTCAAGTCCCGGGGGCCGGTCATCTTCCGCGCGCCCTACGTGATCCTCGCCACCGGCGGCGGTGCGGGGATCTTCGCCCGCACCGACA
>JALGUI010000538.1 GCA_029820915.1 Candidatus Zipacnadia bacterium
CTGCGCCTCCCGCCCGATCAGGTCCACGTCCTCGCCGCCGACCCGCGCCGTCAGCGTCATCGGCGCCGACAGCAGCTCCTGTCCCTGCGTGGTGATGCTCTGCGGCAGCGCGCCGTTCAGGTCGTACTCGCGCCCCCAGCAACGCGCGACCGAACCTTGGACCTGCACAGGCGTCCACGGGGGCAGCACGCCCTCGACCGCGCCGAGTGAACGCACCCACTCCCACCCGTCCTCCTCGCATGTCCATCCGCGCTCGACCGTCGCCAGCACCGCGCCCGCCTCATCGGTCACCGTCCCGCGCACCGTGTACTCGCCGGGCTCGAGCGCCGAGATGTCCGTCGTCGAAGCGATGGTGGGTCAACTCGCAGTCGAGGGAGCGCCGGAAATCCACGGGGATGCATTGTACGAGGCCGAGCCACTGCGAATCCTCCCCATCGAGGCCGTCCACCGAGATAGTCATCGTCAGCGCGTTCTCGTTGCCCAGCGGCAGCTCCAGCCACACGCGCCGCTGATGAGCGCCGGTCAACGCCCCGATGGGCTGCTGGAACGTCAGTTCGTTCTCGGCGTGGAGGCCCCACGTCCAGACGCGCAGATCGGCATCCTTCAGCGAGTCGAAGCCGCGCAGCTCCACGCCCACGCGCACTGAGTCATCGCTCCACTCCAGCGGCAGCAGCCTCGCCGCCAGACGGTGGCTACCAATCGTGATCCTCCCGAGCCGCTTGAGGTTGTCTTGCGGGATCGCGTATGCCCACGAGCACGCGGTGCCGTCCAGCCAGCGGAAGGTGAAGTTGCCCGCCAGCATGGCCTCCAGGCGCCTATGAGGTGCCTCATGGGTCGGTACGCCAGGCCCTTCCTCGCCGCCCGGCAACACGGGGACCGCCATCTCTCCGACCCACCGGTCGCCCCTGATCCTCGCCGCCGCGACCGCGCCCTCAACGAGCGTCTCGATCTGCCCGTCGGCGCTTATTGACAGATGCGACAGAGGGCGTTCCCAGTCGCCCATCAACGCATGGAGTTCAGGCGGCTGGCCGTCCCGCAGTGGCGCCTCCCACGCGAGGTGCAATCGGTCCTCCGCCGCCACCAGCAGCACCGTCGGCTGGTCGGTCGCCAGACGCCCGGTCGCGTAATCGACGAAGCCGCTGACGCCCGCCGCCCAGTCCCAAGCCGGGTCTGACAGGTCGCCGTCGATGATCGGTGCGAGGTCCAGGCGCGGCACCCCGATCTGAGGGTCGGCCCAGGCCTCGCTGTCCGCGATTCCCAGCCGCAGCCACGCCTCGCGCACCTCGGCGGGTGTCAGCGGGCGGTCGTAGATGCGCACCTCGTCGATGTCGGTCTGCGCGTCGCCGCCGAAGCCCCCCGGCCCGGTGCCGATGTGGAAGGTCGGATCGATGGTCGTCGGCAGCACGCCGGTCGAGGTCGCCTCGAACTCGCCGTTCCAGTAGACGGTCATGTCGCCGCCGTCCCACACGAAGCACAGGTGGTGCCAGCGCTCGACGTCCCAGTCCTCAATCTTCATCCAGGCCGCGGTGCCATGCTCGGCGCCCTCGGTGATCATGTAGAACAGCAGGCTCGCGCCCTGGTACTTGTAGAGGTGGAAGCCCGTGGTGCCGAGCAGCGTGCAGAAGTTCGGGTCGCCGGGCGCCCAGTCAACGGCCTTCACCCACATCTCGATCGTGCCGCGCTGCAGGTCGAAGCTGCCCGCGCTCTCGTAGGTGATCTGGCCGAGGTCCTTGCCCACGCGCACCGCCTGCCCGAGCTTGCCCGGCGCCAGCACCGGCTCGCCAACCACCTCGCCGACCACGCTCCCACCGGCGGCATTGGCATCGAAGCCATCATCGTACGAGGCGTAGAAGCTCGCCTTCGGGAGACCCCAGGCCACGCAGGCGGCCATGGACACCATCAGCGCGACTGCTGCTATGCGCGTCACGGCCATCACCTCATTGCGTCGCAGGGTCTTCGAGCGGGACGTCGAACCAGTCCTCGATGTGCGCCACGGGCCGCTTCCAGCCGCCGCCGCCGATCTGCCAGGGGCTGCGCCCGCCGCGGGGGAAGACGCCCTTCGGCGCCACGCCGCGCGCGATGCGCATCTGCATCACCCAGTTGTACAGATGCACGTGGCGGATGCCCGCGACCCACGGGCCGCTGCGGAACAGCCCGTCTCGCTCGAGGCGCTCGATCTCCTCGCGCACGGCGTCCTCGTGCGCGCGCAGCCAGGTCACGGCGGCCCTGCGCGCGGCGAGGTAGTCCTCGTCCGTGAACTCCACCGAGCCGCGGAAGCTCTCGCGGAAGCCCTCCGGGCCGAGCTGCTGATACGCCTCCAGGTCGCGCTGAATGGCGGTGAGCTGCAGCTTCTCGCGGCTGGGCCTGGGCGCGTTCGGATCATCGGGGTCGATGCGGATGGTCTCGAAGTTGTCGCTGTAGACCGGCGTGCCATCGGGCAGGTACTGGTAGTACCAGCCGCCATCGTCGCCGGGCACCTCGATGGACCGGTACCAGTCGTAGGTCTCCTGCAGCAGGCGCATGTGGCGCTCGTTGCCGGTCATCAGGAACAGCATTACGGTCTGCGGGTGGATGAAGCGGGAGACCACGCGTGGGGAGATCACCGGCGCCTCGAAGGCGCGCGACCACACGGGCTGATTGTCCTGATCGTACTGCTGGCACCAGCCGCGCACCTCGCCCTCGCCCATCTGCGTGTCGAACATCCACCGGCCAATGCCCACGATGCCATCGCTGCCCTCCGGCCCGCGCAGGTACTTCCCGTCGCCGGTCAGCAGGTACATGGTCATCATCATGCGCAGGGGGTCGGTCGTGGCGTAGTCGTTGTACTCGCAGCCGTACTCGACCCCGCGTCGGTCGTGGCGTAGTCGTTGTACTCGCAGCCGTACTCGACCCCGCGCGGCCCGGTGGTGTGGCCCACCCCCGCCGACGTGTCGAAGGTCCCGGGCCAGCTCCCGTTAGGGTTCTCGATCGAGAGGACGAAGTCCGCGTTGCGCCGCGCGGCGTCGAAGGCCCGCTTGTCTCCCGTGACGTGATGCCAGTAGAGCAGGAAGAGGAAGGGCTGGCTCTGGTGGCCGTCCTGGACGCGCGCCCACCGCCGGCTCAGGCCCTCGATCCGCCCGGACTCGTCCACGATCCGCCCGGACTCGTCCACCACATAGTCCTGATACCAGTAGCCCGCCGGGGCCTGGCCGCGCAGGAAGAAGTCCACGGAATTCTCCGCGGCCTGCCGCCAGCGCTCGTCGCCCGTGTAGTGGTACGCGTCGATGAACTCGTAGGCGACGGTGACGACGGATGACCCGTACTTATTGCTCACCAAGTGCGGGTCCTCGGGCTGGCCCGTCCAGTCGAGGTAGGTGCGGGTGTCGGCGGCGATCTTCGGCGACAGCCACGGGCCCCATGCTCCTCCCACCTGCAGCCCGGCCCAGTAGTCCAGCCACCGCACCAGCGCGTCCTCGGCGGCCAGCGCCAGCTCGAGGTCGATCTCGCCCAGGCCACGAGCGACCTCCGGGTCGAGGGGCTGCGCGCCCTCCTCGCGCCGCGCCAGCGTCTGGTCGGAGATGTGCAGGTCGTCGAGGTAGCCGCCCAGCGGCGCCGACTCGCCGACGTGCGCATGGTGGCCGAGCCACGGCGTGTTGCCCACCTGCAGCGACGCGAAGGGCAGCATCCGGCACGGCGACGGGATCGTCATCGCCACGCCGCGGCCATCGACGGCCAGCCAGAAGGTCGCCGCCGGGCCGCCGGTGCAGTCCCACGAGATCGCGATGTGGTGCCACTCGTCGGGCACGAGGCCCGCGGTCGGGATCGCCAGGCCCACCGGAGCGGGCGCGCCGGTCGCCCGCAGGTGCAGGGCATTGTCCTCGCCCTTGAAGACCTCGAGCCGCACCGCGATGCGCGGCTCGCCGGTCATGCGGCGCCGTGGGCGCAGCGTGAAAAGGTAGTGCTCGGCGCCGTCCGCCCAGATGTTCGTCTCGCCGGCCCGCACCCGGCACTCCAGCGTCCCCGCACGGGCGATGAAGTTGCGGTCCATGGCGTAGAGCAGGTTCGTCGCCGCGTCGGTGCAATCCAGCGCCTGCCCCCAGCGGCCTTCGGTCAGCGGCGCGCTCGACAGGTTGCTGCACGCGCCGATTCCCCGGGCGTACTCGGCATCCGCCGATTCGTCGAAGGTCGCGAGGAAGAGCGTGTCCGGCCCGCGGGTGTGCTGCGTGGTGGGCAGTGCGGCCAGCCGGAACTCGCGCGTCCTGGCCTGTGGTGGTGCGGCCAGATCGCCCGAGGCCGCGCCCGGGATCGGGCTCAACTCAACGGCCTCGGCCGGCGCCGCGAGATCGGCGAGGTCTACGCCACCTTCGATGGTTCCGCGCGTCAGGCCGACCTGGTCGATCGCCACCCCCAGCTCGTCCGGGTCGGGGCGGACGGACAGCGCGCCACCCCCAGCTCGTCCGGGTCGGGGCGGACGGACAGCGCGATGGTCCCCGCCTCCGCCACCGAGAACGGCTGGGCCAGCGTGACCAGCTCGCCGAAGCGCCCGATCGGTGTGCGCGTCTCCCCGCTTGAGACAGTGATGTAGATGGCGTCATGGGTGGCGTCGGGCGCCACCGCCGAGACCAGCAGCGTATAGTCTCCGGCGCCCAGCTCGACCGCCGTGCCCAACACCGAGGCCTGAGACCCCAGCAGCACTGCCCGGCCTCCTGCGGCGTGCGGGTCCTCGGCCACCGAGCAGGAGGCCACGGTCAGTAGGTCCTCCGCCTCGACGCAGAAGAGCGTTTCCAGCGGGTCGGCCCCGAGGTGGGGGAGGGCCAGGGCAAGCATGATCACGACCGCAATGGCTCGCATCTGTGTCGGCTACCTTCCGCTGGCGAGT
>JALGUI010000539.1 GCA_029820915.1 Candidatus Zipacnadia bacterium
GAGGCGACCCCTCGTGCCCGCGCTGGTCCGTGCAACAGTCGGGGCCCCGCAGAAGGAGCTCGCGTCGCGCGGCGAGAAGGAGAGCAACATCGAGGGCGCCTTCGAGGCGGCGGGCGCGGAGGCGATTCGAGGCCGCATCGTCCTGCTTGTGGACGACGTCTTCGACTCCGGCGCCACCATGAACGAGGCTGCGAATGCCCTGCGCCGGGCCGGGGCCACTGACGTGCGATTGCTCGCCGCGGTTCGCACCACCTTCGGCTGGCGCTCCGACGTCTGACCGGGCGGCTCACCATGAGGGTCTCCGCGCCACAACCCGACGCCCAGGACCGTCTCGCCTGGGCGGCTCTCTACTGGGCCGGACCTGGTCTCACGCTTCGGCTCGGCACGCGCCGCCATCGAGGCCGCGCCCGACGACCTCGCCGTCCCCAGCCTGCGGCTGACCCCGGCGCAGGTCGAGGCCATCGCCGAGCAGGCCGCCGCGCGTCTCGAGCACATGGCGCGCGATCTCACCGCGCTGGCGGACGACGGCATCGCGGTCCTGTGCGCCTTCGAGGAGCGCTACCCCCCGGCGCTGCGCGACGCCCAGAACCCGCCGCCCGTGATCTGCGTGTCGGGCGAGGTCACCGCCGACGATGAGTGCGGCCTGGCCATCGTGGGCACACGTGAGCCCACGGGCGAGGGCCGCCGCATGGCGCGTGACGTCGCGCGTGCCTGCACTCAGCGCGGCATCACCGTGGTCTCGGGGCTGGCGCGCGGCATCGACACCGCCGCCCATCGTGGGGCGCTCGACGCCGGGGGCCGCACCATCGCGGTCCTCGGCTCGGGAATCCGCCGCATCCACCCCAAGCGCAACGTCCGCCTCGCCGCGCGCATCGCCGAGCACGGCGCGGTGATCTCGGAGGTTGCGCCCGAGGCCAACCCGACCGGGGCGCGGCTGATGGCGCGCAACCGCCTGACCAGCGCGCTGGCCCGCGGCGTGCTCGCGGTGGAGACCACGCTGCGCGGTGGCACGCTGCAGACCGCGCGCGACGCCGGCCGCCAGGGGCGCATCGTCTTCGCCTGCGACTGGCAGGCGGACAAGAGCCTGGCCGAGGGCACGCGGGCCCTCATCGCCGACGGCGCCGAGCCGATCCTCGGACCGGACGCCATGGACGCCATCGAGCACATGCTCCGCACCCACGAGCCGCCCCCGCCCGACCCGCCCGCCCTGCTGTGAAGCCGGGAGGTCCTCCCCGCCACAGGGGCGAACGACGCGCACGTTCGCGCCACCCCCAATGAGGTCGCGGATGCGACCTCCCTGCGAAGGGACGCCAGAGATGATCGACCCCCGCGGCATCATCGACGAGTTCTGCGATCTCGTGCGCATCGACAGTCCGTCGCTACGCGAGGCCGAGGTCGTCGCCGCCATCCGCGACCGGCTGGCGGAGATCGGTGTCGAGTCCGAGACCGACGGCGCGTCCGAGGCGGTCGGGGGCGAGGTGGGCAACCTCATCGCCCGCGTGCCCGGCGACACGAACGCGCCCACGGTGCTGATCAACGCCCACGTGGACACCGTCGAGCCCGGCCGCGGCATCTGCCCGCGCGTCGAGGGGACGGTCATCCGCAGCGACGGCACCACGGTGCTGGGCGCCGACGACAAGTCCGGCGTCACCATCATCCTGGCCATGCTCCGCCACGTGCTCGGCGAGGGCCTGCCGCACCCGCCCCTGGAGGTCGTGTTCACCGTCGCCGAGGAGATCGGGCTATGCGGCGCCAAGGCCCTCGACTACGACTCCCTCGAGGCCGAGATGGGCTACGTGCTCGACGGCGGACGCACGATGGGCGTTATCACCCACGCCGCGCCCTCGGCCTACCGGCTCGCGTGGGAGGTGCGGGGGGTGGCCGCGCACGCCGGCGTCTGCCCGGAGCGTGGCATCAACTCCATCCGCGTCGCCGCCGAGGCCATCGCCGAGATGCCGCTGGGCCGCCTCGACCATGAGACGACCGCCAACATCGGCGTCATCGAGGGCGGCGGAGCCACCAACATCGTCCCCGAGCTTACCGTGGTCGGGGGCGAGGCGCGCAGTCACAACGACGGGAAGCTCGAGCGCCAGAAGGACCTGATGGTCGGCGCCTTCGAGACGGCCGCCCGCCGCCACAACGCGGAGGTCGGCTCGGACGTCGCCATGACCTACCGGAGCTTCCACATCGCCGAGGACGAGCCGGCACTGCGGTACGCGTGGCGGGCGTCAGAGAACCTGGGCATCCGGCCGCGGACCGAGCGGGGCGGAGGCGGCAGCGACGCCAACATCTTCAACGAGCGCGGCACCCCCAGCGTCATCCTCGCTACCGGGCCGGCGGACGTGCACACCGTGAAGGAGTCGGTGGACGCCGAGCGCATGGTCGAGAGCGCCCGGTGGCTCACGGAGATACTGGGCATGATCGCCGCCGACGCGCACGCATGAGATGGAGGACCTGAGATGGCCCAGCTTCGAGCCGGAACCGCCCGTATCGACGTGACTCCGCCGCTCGGCACCGCGATGGGAGGCTACGCCTCCCGCGACCATGGCGCCGAGGGCATCCACGACCCGCTCTTCGCCAAGGCGCTGGCGCTCTCCGACGGAGACACCACGCTGCTGCTGCTCACCTGCGACATCATCAGCTTCGACTACAGCGTCATTGACCCGCTGCTGGCGCGCATCGAGGACAGCACGGGCATCCCGCCGTCCCGGGTGCTGGTCAGCAACTCGCACACGCACTCCGGGCCCCTCACCCCCGGCGTGCTCTGGCACGAGAGCGTGGACGCGCAGTACATCGACGTCCTCGCCGGCAAGCTCCTGTCGATCGCCGAGCTGGCCGCCGGCGA
>JALGUI010000540.1 GCA_029820915.1 Candidatus Zipacnadia bacterium
TGCGCGCGTCCGGCGCCGACCCGGGCGCGATCGCGCAGCAGTGGGTGCAGATGACCGATCAGCAGGTCTGGGACATCATCCCCGGGCCGGCGATCCCGCGCACCTGCCTGATCGTGCTGGGCAGCTTCGACGCCGACGGCGGCGTGGGCAAGGGCTGCCCGGTGTGCGGGACCGACATCTACGAGGGCCGCAGCGGCTTCTACCCGTGGGTGTTCGACCCGGTAGACCACCCCTGGAAGGTCGGCTGCCCGAACTGCGGCACCTGGTTCCCATCGAACGACTGGCACGAGGGCGACATGCACTCGGGCCCCTTCCCCGATGACGGCTGGGGCTGCGAGCCCGTTGAGCCGGTCGCGGGCGGCGGCGGGACGCCGTGGCGCTGGCCCTTCATCGCCTACTACCACCAGTGGGAAGCGTACATGCGTACCCTCACGCCCGGCATCACGCAGAGCGCGCTGGCCTATGCATACACCGGCGACGAGCGCTATGCCCACACCTGCGCCGTCGCGCTGTTCCGCTTCGCCGAGAGCCACCTGGATATGAGCCTGAACCTGAACCACCGCAAGCGGGTGGTGCGCGACGGCGTTTACCAGTGGCCGGTCGGGGCGCCCATCGCGAGCCGCATGGCCGGCCTCAGTAGCAGCTTCTCGTACATCCAGCCCAACTGGGACACGTCGCGCATGGAGGGGGCCGCGCGCGCGTACGACCTGATCTACGAGGCCATCCGGGGGGACGAGCAGCTGCTGGCGTTTGTGCGCAGTCAACACCACCCGGAGATCGAGACCGCCGAGGACTTCCACCGCTTCATCCAGGCGGGCGTCATCCGCACCTGCGCCCAGTACGGCATCGACAACGCGGTCTCGCGCAACTGGCCGATGCAGGAGCGTATGGTCGCGACGATGGCGCTGGGCCTCGGCACACCCCAGTCGCTGGGCATGGTGGATCACCTGCTCAACGGCTGGCCGGCGCTGCGCTACTCGCTCACCAACCAGTACCTGAAGGATGGGGCGGGGCACGAGAGCGGCGGCTACAACCGCGGCCAGATACGCAACACCGTCGGGATCGCCGACGTCTTCGCCCGCATTGAGGGCCTCATGCCCGCGCTCTACCGGCCGCCGAAGTTCGTCTCGCTGGTGGGCGACCCCAAGTTCCGCCAGATCTTCGACTTCCCCCTGGACGCATCGCTGATCGACCGCACCACCGACGAGACCGGCGACGCCGGACACCCGACGACCGATATCCCGCCCGTGCGCCAGGGCATCCCGCTGGCCGGGAGCGACTTCGCCGAGGCGTTCGCCCGGACCGGCGTCCCGCGCTTCGCCCAGGCGGCGTGGGGGCCCGGCGGCAGTGCCCCGGGCAGCGTCACCGACCCCGAGATCGCCGCTGAGATCGAGCGCATCGGCCGTGAGCGCGGGGGCCTGGTCGAGTTGCGCAGCGGCATCCTCGACGGCTTCGGCCATGCCATCTTACGGTCGGGCGAGGGCGAGCGACAGCGCGCGCTCTGGGTGCGCTATGGTGTCGCCGTCCAGCACCGCCACCCGGACATGCTGACCTATGGCCTTGAGGCGCTGCAGCGCAAGCTCCTGCCTGAGCTGGGCTATCCCGTCGGCTGGACCTACGCAGGCTCCTGGGAGTCCAACTGGGGCACGCACTACGCCACACACATCACGGGCGTGTCCACGTATAGCTACCCGATCGGTGGCGTCGAGACCTTCGCCGCGAGCGCGCCCGCCCAGTACGCGCGGGTCGCCACCGAGTTGCCGGGCGAGGGCGACCAACCGCGCCGCGAGCGCGTGCTCGTGCTGGTAGACATCGACGAGGTGGATTGCTACGCCATCGCCCTCGAACGCGTCTTCGGCGGCGAGCAGCACACCTGGTCCTTCCACGGCCCCAGCGGCCCCGCCGAGTTCTCCGGCGTGAGCCTCGTACCGCAGGGCGGCGGCACCGTCGCCGGGCCGGATGTGGCCTACCGCGATACGGCTCACGCCCCGTCCGGCGACGGAGAGCTGCGCTCCCTCGCCTTCATGCCCGCCCCGAACGTGGGCGAAGTCACGGGGCCATGGGAGGCGGACTTCGAACTGGAGGGCCAGGAGGGCGTCTTCCTGCATGTGACCCAGCTCGCGCCGGCGGACGGGCGGCTGTGGACCTCCGTGTGCAGCGCGCCCGGCGGCGCCTCGACCTACGAGGCCACCTGGTGCGTCATGCAGCGCTCGGGCGAGGCGCCGCTGGCGAGTCAGTACCTGACCGTGCTCGAGCCCTATGAGGGCGAGCGGCGAGTGCGCAGCATCGAGCCCGTGCGCATCAGCGGCGACCTTCCGAGTGCCGCGCACTCGGCGGCCGACGACTTCCCGCCGCTGGCGCTGCGCGTGACGACCGACGAGGTCACCGACACCATCGTCATCCAGCCGCGGAGCGGCTACGCCTGCGCGACGGCAGATGGCTCGCTCACCACCGACGCCGAGTTCGCCCTGTGGCGGGTCCGGCATCGCAACGGCGATGGCGGCCGTGACGGCACGGCCGATACCGCGGTGCTGGTGCGCGGCACCGCCCTGGTGTCCATCGACGAGGGCCTCATGCTCGCGGTCCCGGAGTACACGGGCGTCATCGAGAGCTGCGACTGGCCG
>JALGUI010000027.1 GCA_029820915.1 Candidatus Zipacnadia bacterium
GTGAAGCGCTTGTTGGCGCCTCGCAGCGCGCCCTCGGGCTCCACGCCCCGGAACCGGGCGTAGTTCACGACCGCAAACAGCAGATCGCCGATCTCGTCCTCGACCGAGGACTCATCGGCCTCGTCCACCTCGCCAAGCTCCTCGTCGATCTTGTCGCGCGGGCCGCCGATGTCGTCCCAGTCGAAGCCGGCCCGCGCCGCCCGCTTCTGCAGCTTGTGTGCCCGCTGCAGCGCCGGCAGCGCCTGCGGGATGCCGTCGAGCACCGAATTGCGGTCCTGGTACCCGGGCTCCTCGTGCTTGAGCTTCTCCCAGCGGTCGAGCACTTCATCGCTGCTCGACACCTGCGCTTCCCCGAACACGTGGGGATGGCGGCGGTACAGCTTGGTCACGATGCCGGTGACCACATCGCCGATGTCGAAGTCCCCGCGCTCCGAGGCGAGCCGGGCGTGGAAGACCACCTGCAGGAGCACGTCGCCGAGTTCGTCACACAGGCGCCGCCAGTCCTGCTCGTCTACGGCCTCGAGCGCCTCGTAGGCCTCCTCCAGCAGGTACGGACGCAGGGAGCTGTGTGTCTGCTCCCCGTCCCATGGGCATCCGTCGGGTGCGCGCAACCGCGCCATTACCCCGACAAGCTCGTCGAAGCAGTCCATCAGCGACCTTCCGGGCCCGACGGCCCGTCCCATTCCGTCGTAAGTGCGCTCCCCGCCTACCCGCTGTCGGCCGGCGTCTCGGCGGGCGCTTCCGGCTGCTGGGGCACCGGCGGCGGGCCCCCCTCGCCCGGCGCCACCGGGGCCGGCCCGCCCTCGACACCGAACTGCGGGATCTCGGACGGTACCGGCGTGTACATCTCGTTCAGTTCCTGGAAGCGCGGATCGAGGACCCTGATGTTGGCGCTGCTGATCCGGCCGCGCAGGATCTCCTGCAGCGGCGTGGCGTTCGACAGCTTGAAGTGCTCCTCGACCGCCTCCCTGTCCTCCTCCCACGAACCCTCGCGGGAGGCCTTGCGGTCGCGGACCTGGATGATATACCACTGGCCCTCGGCCGAAATCGGGCCGCTGACCTCGCCGGTCGGCAGCGTCTGGGCGGCCTCGCGAATGGACTCGATCGGGATCTGCTCGATGGGCAGCTCGGGCCGCTCGCCGCCCCGCTCCCGGGTGGGCGACAGAGAGTAGCGTCGCGCCACGTCGCCGAAGCTCGCCTCGCCCCCCTTGAGCTCGGCGAGCACCTCCTCGGCGTCCTCCTCGGAGTTCACCACGATCTCGCTGAGCGATACCGTGGCCGGCCGCGCGTAGCGCTCCTTGTTCTCCTCGAAGAACCGCCTCAGATCCTCTTCGGTGTATTGCACGTCCTTCAGGGCGAGTTCGCGGGCGACGATGGCCATCTGCACGTGCTCGCGCCACTCCTCCTGCGTCAGGTCCCGGCCGGCCAGCCACTGGTTGAAGGCCTCCTCCGACGGGAACTGGGCCTTCGCCTCGTCGATCTCCTTGGTGAGGTCCTCCTCGGTGACCTCGATGCCCGCGTCCTGCGCGGCCTGCCTGATCAGCTCACGGTCGATCATGTCGCGGAGCATGTCACGGCCGAAGGTCTCGACCAGCCGGTCCGTGAACTCGCGCTCCGTTATCTTCACGCCATCCACAACGGCTACGGGGTTGTTCCCGCAGCCGGCCAGCGCCGCTATGACGGCGAGCGCAATAGCGGCGAGTATGAGGTGCCGAAATGCCAAGAGGTTGCGCCCCTTTCGGGATCCCTGGGGAAAGCGGATCGATGATGGTTCCGGCGCAGTATACCATAACGCCGGAACGAACTCAAAGGTCGTCCGCCGCCCTCGACGGCCCCGTCTTGCGCGGCCCGATCAGCCCGTGGCGGGCGGAGTCCAGTCCTCGTACCAGAACGCTACGGCGTGGGGGTAGAGTTCCGCGGCCAGTGCGCCGAGGCGCCGCCTCGCGTCCTCCTCGGCCTCGTCCGACACCAGAGTTGTGCTGAGCATCAGGGACAGACCGCCGGCCCCCGGCGGGCCGGTGGCCACCGCCCAGGAGTGCTCCGCGTAGTCGATCGAGGTGCCGCCCTTGTGGGCGAAGACGAACAGCACGAGCTCGGCGCCGTCGTCCCGCTCGACGCGCATGATTCGCCCCATCACCGGCGGCTCGTGCGGCAGGTCGCCGGCGTACGGGATAACCGTGTCCTCATCCCACACGACGGACCAGCCCTGCGAGGGGTAGCACTGCGCGGGCGTGTGCACCGTTCGCCAGCTTGCGCCGTAGATGAGGCTGGCGAGGATCTGCTCGTCGCCGTCCCCGTAGGCGATGGTGAGCATCTGGTCGGCCTCGAGGTACTCGGCAATCTCGCGGTCGTAGGGCAGTCTCTCACCCGCCATCCCGGCCAGTGTAAGCGGCACGTGCGAGAAGTCCACGCTGTAGCTTGACTCCACGGGCTTGGCGCGCCTCGCGCCCACCGAGAGCACGATCCCGAGGATCAGTGCGGCGATCGCTACAAGATGTCTTCGCGCATGCTGTCGCATCTCAGTACCTTCGCCACGCCGAACAGCCCGATCAGTCCCACCAGAAAGACCAGCAGGCCGGAGAAGGTGTGGAAGAACCCCTCCGCCGCCGCCTGGCCGAAGGCCCGCCCGAGCATGAGAGTAAAGCTGATGCGCACCGAGTTGGCCAGCAGTGCCACCGGCGCCCCCGCCACGAACACCACCACGCGCTTCCACATCGGCGCCGCGACCAGGTAGGCGAACAGCGCCGCCAGCGCGCTCATGGCGATCGTGGACTTAAGGCCGCTGCACGCCTGCGCCACCTCGAAGGTGTACTCGGGGATGATGATGGTCGTGCCGTGCACCGTGACCGGGATGCCCAGCAGCAGCGTCGCCCTGGACGCCACGGTCGCCGCGCCGATCTGCAGCGGGTTCGAGAACTGCGTCACCAGCAGCCGCCCCACGGGCACCATGAAGCACAGGAAGAAGATCGGGAAGGCGGCCACCTTGGCTCGGCCCCACCCGAATAGCAGCACCACCAGCCCCGCGATGACCATGATCATCGCGAAGCCCTGCGGGAAGTTAACGTTGAGGTACGCGGCCGCGGCGTAGAGCAGCAGGCCCAAGGCAATGACCGGAACGCCCCACAGGTTGTGGCCGTCCTCCGCCTCCAGGAAGTCGCGCCTGCGGGCGTAGATGAGGTAGGCCGCCAGCAGCGGTATCAGCGGGCCGTGGCCGTAGTAGGCGCTCCGCATCCAGATCTCCCACATCCACTTCAGATGCGGTGCGAAGCACACCACGAACAGGACGGCGACGACGGCCGTGAGTGGCGTCAGCAGCCCCTGTGTCTCGCCGGCTGCCTCCGGCCGGGTCACGCGTTCGGGCTCGATCGCGGGCTCCTCGGCCCCGGCATCGGCGTGGGGCATCGTGCACTCCTAAGTGCGCCGCCGCTTGCGTCGCGCGCGACGCGAGCTATCGCTTGATCGTCTCGCCAGCCTGCCCAGGTTGAGCGCGTAGAACAGCACGCCCCCGATCGCCCCCACCGCCACCACCAGCAGCACCGTCAGGATGAGCCGGGCGTGCCTGACGATGGTGGCGCCCACGGCGCCGAGCAGGCCGACCACGCCATCGACCACGAGCCCCAGTCTGGCCCCGAACCCCGGCGGCAAGCGCTCGCCACCGGCTGCGGCTGAGGCCAGAGCGTTGACCAGGACGTACGCCAGCGCGGACAGCACCAGCGCCACCAGCGCCCCCTTCGCGGCGTGGCGCATGATCTTCCGGACATCCGGAGTGCGGCTGCGCGACTTGCGGGCCACCCGCATGCTCTGCGACCAGTCCGCTCCGCAGTTGGGGCAGACGCGCTCGCTCACGGCGAGCCGCCGGCCACAGAAGCACGTGCGGTACAGGCTCCGATGGCAGGCGGGGCAGGATCTCGCCTCCGCCCCCACCGTCGCGCCGCAGTTCGGGCAGGTCAGGACTTCGCCATTCCCGTCTGCGGGCAACGGTGCGTTGGAGCTCGCGTCAGCGACGTCGCGTGTCAGCGTGATACCCCGTTCCGCGTGGGGCGCCGCCGGTCGGCGTGCCGACCCGGCGCCGAATCAGCCCTCGGACTCGCGCTCCATCAGGACCCACCGGCCGTCGCCAAGTCGCGCCGAGATAACGAAGCCCAGGTACTCCACGTCGCCCTGACGCGCCTGCATCCAGACGTTCGCCCAGTTCTCGAGCCGCCCGGGGCCCGCCATGCGCGCCACCTCGGGAGTCAGGAAGAGCCAGTGGATCCGGCCCACCGCATCCTCGATCTTGCGGAAGTCGGTCGGCGTCTGCGGGAGCCAGATCGCCGTCTCGTCCGACATCCACGCAACGATCCACGGCACATCCGTGAGGATTGGGCCGTCCGCCATCTCCGCAAGCTGCGTCGCGGCGAGGCCCAGCGGCGTCTCGGTCGCCGAGCCGGTCGGTTCGTCGGGCGTGATCTCGGTGAGGTACGGGTACATCTGCAGCAGCAACAACACGGTCACGGCGACGGTGACCCAGCGCACGCGCGTGCGATCATCCAGGTTCTGAAACCTTGCGTCGAGCAGTCGCCAGAAGAACGCCGTTGCCAGCACGATCATCAGCGGTGCAAGGGGCGCAACGAGTCGTGGCGCCGCGATGACGAAGGTCAGCGCCAGTGACACCAGGATCAGTAGCGCGTACAGTAACAGGCGCAGGCGCTCGGTCGGCTCGTCGCCCAGGCGAACCAGAATCCCCACCAGGAAGAACGGCGCGACGAAGATGCCGGCCAGCCCGTGGAACGATGCGTAGAATAGGGTCAGCCCCCGGCGGACCTTCTCGAAGATCGCCCGGGGGTTCTTAGCCACGAACACGATGTAGGACTGGTAGTGGTCGGAGAATGTGCGATAGATCGTGTTCGCCGGGTGCGCCCGGGTCTGGCCGACCATCTCCCAGGTCCGCAGGGTGAAGAACGGGTTGCCCGTGACGCGGTAGTTGCGGTACAGCCACGGCGAGGCGACCACGACGATCAGCGCCAGGAACACCACCACCCGCACCAGCCGCCGCCCCGGCTTCATGAACACCAGGTAGACCGCGATGGGCACGGCCGCGACCAGCCAGATGTACTTGGTCAGGTAGATCAGGCCCATCAGCAGCCCCGCCAGCACCACCCACGGCATCTCGTCTCGCTCGGAGGTCGAAGCCGTGTACAGCACCAGCAGCATCGCCGTGACCAGCAGCCCAAGCAGCGACGATTCCAGGCCCGAGATGGCATAGCCGAGCAACGTGATGTGCGTACCGCACAGGGCGGTCGCGAGGATGGCCGTGCGCCAGTCGAAGATGCGCAGCGCCAGCCAGAACACCAGCGGCATGGTGAGCAGGAAGGCCAGCCCCGAACTGTGAGCCACAGCCCGGTCGGTCGCCCCCAGCACGCGCATGACGCCCGCCGTCCACATGATGTGCAGGGGCGGGTAGGTCAGGTCGGGGTGGTTCTCTATGCTGCGGTGGTAGACCAGGCTCAGCGGCTTGATGAAGCTGGTGGTGAAACCCTCGTCCCGCAGCACGTGCCGGGCGATCTGGGCATAGTCCATGGCGTTGACGTCGGTCAGCCGGTTGAAGCGGCTCACGTTGAATATCAGGTAAGCCAGCGCAATGCCCGCAAGCAGCATCAGCACCAGCAGCACGCGCCGCCACAGCTCCCGGCGGGCCTCATCTGGTCGCATGCAACCGGGCCTCCCATCCCCGTCAGGTCGGACAGCGGTGATATTAGCACATCGCGCGAAGCCCGACAAGCCGGGGCGCGTCGCCCCTCAGGGCATCTCGCGCGCTTGACATCGGTCCCGTCTTGGTGGTACATTTCACGCCACCGAGACGACCGTCTTCCGCTCGCTCGGCCGCCCACCCGCACAGCGACACCGACCGCGTGGTGAGCGGCATTGCCCTGGTCTCGGACCGTATCGAAGCCGGGGACGCCGGGTCGGCGGCCCCGCCTGCCTCGCCCCACTTGCCCGCCGAACACCGACGCGCCGCCCGCGCGGTGGCCACAAGGAGCCAGCCGAAGCACCATGAGCGCACATCAGGCCGCGGCCGCGCACGCGCCCACCGCCGAGCTGAGCCGCGACCTTGGCCTGTTCGACATCACCATGGTCGGCGTGGCCGCCATGATCGGTGCGGGCATCTTCGTGCTCACCGGCATCGCCGCGGGCGAGGCCGGACCCGCGCTCATCGTCGCCTTCGCCCTCAACGGCGTGGTCACACTGCTCACCGCCATGGTCTACGCCGAGCTGGGCTCGGCCATCCCGGTGGCCGGCGGCGCCTACGTGTGGGTCCGCCAGGGGCTGCCCGGCGCGAACGCCTTCATGGCGGGCTGGATGTCATGGTTCGCGCAGGCGGTGGCCGGCAGTCTGTACGCCCTGGGCTTTGCCTCCTATCTGGTCGAGACCATGCGTGTGCTTAACATCGGTACACTCGGCATTCCTCACGTCATCTTTACCAAGCTCGTCGCCGTCGCAATCGCCCTGATATTCATCTACGTCAACTACAAGGGCGCCTCCGAGACGGGGTTTGTCGGCAACATCGTCACGCTGGGCAAGATCGCCATCATCGGCATCTTCGTCGTCAGCGGACTGGCGGTGATCTTCGCAGACCCCACCAGGCTCGAGGCCTTCCAGCCTCTGGCCCCGAGGGGGTTGATCGGCGTATTCGGCGCGATGGGGCTCACCTACATCGCCTACGAGGGCTACGACCTCATCGTGCAGTCGGCTGAGGAGGTGAAGGATCCGAGGCGGTCGATTCCCAAGGCCATCCTGCTGTCGCTCGCCATTGTCATCCCGATATACGTGCTGGTGGCCTTCGTCTGCATCGGCGCTGTTGACACGGGGAGCTCCGTGCCCTCGTGGCAGTGGCTCGGCGAGCACAAGGAGCTGGGCCTGCTGCGGGCGGCCGAGCAGTTCATGCCGCTGGGCCAGGTGCTGCTGCTGTTCGGCGCCCTGTTCTCGACCATGAGCGCGCTCAATGCGACTACGTACTCGTCCACCCGCGTCTCCTTCTCGATGGCGCGCGACCGCAACCTGCCGGGCATCTTCAGCGCCGTACACCCGAAGACCCGCACTCCGTATCTGGCCCTGGCGCTCTCGGGCGCGCTCATCATCGCCATGGCCGTGGGCATACCCCAGATTCACGACGTGGCGGCCGCCGCGGACATCATGTTCCTGTTGGTCTTCATGCAGGTCAACATGGCGGTAATCACCATCCGGCGCAAGTACGGCGACAAGCTCGCCTACGGCTACCTCGTGCCCTTCTTCCCCTACCTGCCCATCATCGCCATCGTCCTGCAGCTCGCGCTCGCCGTCGTGCTGTTCCAGGTCTCGGCGCTGGCCTGGTACGTCACCATCGGCTGGCTGGCCGCGGGCGCCTTGATCTACCGCTTCTACGCCTCGCAGCGAGAGCGCGAGGAGGAGGTCACGCCTGTCCTGGTCGAGGAGCGCCTGCGCATCGATCGCGAGCGCTTCACCGTGCTGGTGCCGGTCGCCAACCCCAACACCGTGGGCAACCTGCTCGAAGTCGCCGACGCCATCCTGCACGCCGAGCCCGGTCAACTCGTCCTGCTGCACGTCATAACCGTGCCGGATCAGCTCCCCATCAGCGTCGGGCGCGATTTCGTCAATGAGGCCCGGCCCATCATGGACCAGACGACGAAGAATGCCGAGCAGATGGGCCTGACCCCGAACGTGCTCATCCGGGTCGGCCACCGGCCCGCCGACGCCATCATCGATACGGTGGAGGAGCAGGACTGCAACTTCGTCATCATGGGCTGGCGCGGCAGGAGCACCGACCCGCGCACGGTGGTCGGCAGCAACATCGACCGCATCGTCAAGGACTCGAACGCCAACGTCGTGGTGGTGCGCGGCGACGTCGAGCTGCCCGCCAGGCGTATCCTCGTGCCCGTCCAGCACCCGCGTCACGGGCACCTGATAGCCGGCCTCGCCGCGCCCATGGCGGCGGATGAGGCCTACATCGAGCTGCTCCACGTGGTGGGCGAGGACCTGACGCCCCAGGAGCGTGCCGAGCGCGCCGCCGAGCTCAAGGCGGCCATCAGCTCGCTGGACGTGCTCCCCACCGCGGGGGCCGAGAACGGCCGGCGCAAGCAGCGCTTCCGCATCCGCATCGAGACCGGGGACGTCGTCGCCACCATCATCGAGCGCTCGCGCGACTTCGATCTGCTGCTGATGGGGGCCTCGCGTGAGAGCTGGATCAGGCGCAAGGTGTGGGGCGACAAGACCTTCCGCATCGCCAGCGGCGTGGACTGCCCGCTCATGCTCGTGAACATGCGCGGCGGGCGGCTGAAGTTCAACGTGTCGCAGTTCTTCCAGTTCTTCTGGGACACCGACGACGAGCTCGTGGGCTGAGGCCCGTGGAAATGTGAGGGATTGCGCGTGTCACTCAAGGACCTTCAGAGGACGGGCGTGCTCCTCCCCAAAGAGGAGTGGGGCGCTCACGACCTGCACACCAGCGTCAACAAGCCCATGCTGGTCGCCTCCCTGCTGCTGGGCCTGGCGTCGGTCGCCATGATGTACCTGGGGGCCGGGACCGCGCCGACCTTCGTGGGCGGCGGGCTCTTTCTCATTTTCATGGGCTGGATTACGCATATCTCCGTCACGGCCGTAAACGCGCAGGCGGCCCACTTCGCCGAGGAGCGCCGGGCGCTGCACCACGAGGAGCCCGCCGCCGATCCCGAGGCGACCGACGAGGCGTAGGCGCGGCCGCGCCGCACGGGAACCGGCCGGACCAATTGAGCCATCGCCGGGGGAGGCAGCCGATGGGTACGAGAACGCTGGCCGTGGCTTTCGCGCTTAGCCTCTGCTGCCCGTTGCGGGGGCAGCAGGCCGAGACCATCCCGTACCTGCTCGACGCCGTGGGCGCCGATGCGGCGGCGTGGACCGCCGCGGTCGAGCGCTGCGTCGGTGAGTCTGCCGGACATGCCGCCGGAGACCGCCACGTCATCGATGCCCTGGGCTTCATTGCGCGCGCCGAGGCGCTTCGCCCCGTTGGCCCCGATACGCCCGTGCCCGACGCCGACGTGCGCGAGCGCATCCGCGAGTTGCTGCTATCGGCCGACCAGTTCCTCGCCGCGCACCGCAGGGGCGAGCAATACCGCATCCCCGCCCGGTTCCCGCAGCCCCCGCCCGCCCCCCCGCCCGGCGCCCCGCGACCGGAGCCGCCGCCAACGCCCCGTGCCGTCCTCGCCCTCATTGACGCCGGCTTCCGCGCCGAGCACTGGATGGTGGCCGAGCGCGTGCTGACCGGCTGCCGCTTCTTCCCGTATCCCGAGCTTGCGGCCCTCTACGAGCACATCGCCGTTACCTCCCGCAACCCATGGCACCATTCACTGGTCTCCGACGCCATCTCCCAGGGCCTCGTGCGCGCCGGACACGTGGAGGCGGCAGGACTCCTGCTGATGCTGCGGCAAAGCGGGTGGCTGCACGGTGAGCTGTGGCTCGCCCGGCGCTGGCGCGACTGGTCGAGCGAACGCGTGGCGCGCGCGATCCCGTTCCTGTTCGCCAAGTGCACCGATCCGCGCCAGGTCGCGAGCCTGGCCCGCGCCTTCACGCAGATGACCGGCCGCGAACTGCCGCCGACCGAGCCTTGGTCGGCGCAGGTGCAGGGCGAGATCTTCCGCGCCGCCCGCGACATCGTCGCCGAGATCGACGCCGAGCTGCCGCCGCTGGTTGATCCGGCGTGGGACGCCGAGGCGGAGGTCGTGCAGGCCCTGCAGGGTGCGAGCTACGAGATGACGGTGCGGGCGCAGGTCGAGCGCGCGCAGGACCCCGCCGCCGAGCCCGACGAGATCCGCGCGGCCCTGCAGCGGCTGGTCTTCGAGGACACCGACGAGAGCCGGGGGCTGCTCGAAGAGCGAGTGCGCACCGATGACCGGTGGCTGACCGTCGCGTACTGCCTGCACCTCGTCGGCGAGGTCAGCCCGCAGTGGGCCGGCGAGCTGCGTGGCCTCGCCGTCGCCCGGCTGGCCGCCGGTCCCGAGGGCGCGCCGGCGCTCGCCGCGGCGATTGCCGAGGCACGGACGCAGGAGACGGTATTGGCGCTGGCGTCGCTCGCGGGGGCGGCCCACCGAGACGCGCTCGTCGCAGGCTTCCGCGAGCTGGCTCTCGCGCACACGGCGACGCTGCACGTCAACGAGCCGTCGTTCGCTCCGTTGCGCAACTCGATCACCGCCTGGGGCGCCTTCGACCGCGACGGCGCGGTCGCGTTCTACCGCCCGCTGCTGGCCGGCGACGCCGAGCAACAGCGCGAGATCGGCGTCTACGCCATGGGGGAGCTGAACGCGGTCGAGGCAGTGCCGGAGCTGCTGGCGCTCATGGTGCCCGAGCAGGAGCGCGCCGGCTCACCCGCGTCGGTGTGCACCGCGCTGGCGAAGATCGCCTCCGATGAGGCGCGCGATGCCCTGATCGGCGCGATCACCGCGCTCCCCGGCAATCGCGAGTACTGCAGCTCGATGATGACGGCGGCCTCGCGTATCTGTGGCCTGGTCAGCGAGAGCCCGCCGGGGACCTGGGCCAACGGCCGCTGGGGCTGGCCCGCGCCCGATGTGCCCGCCGTCGCGAACCGCGTGATCGCAGCGCTGGAGGCCTTGGCGGCGCGTACCGGCGATGAGGACATCGCGCACTGGGCGCGGTCGAAGATCGACTACATCCGGCACACGCTGCATCTGCAGGCCCCGCCCGCCCCGCCCGCCGCACCGTAGGGCCCGCCCACGACCACGCGGCCCCCCCGCACTCCTGTGCCTCGTGTGACACCCAAGATGTGCCGGTGTTCTTGCGTTTCCTGCTTCCGTCACTATAATGCAAATAGTCGTCCAGCGGCTTGTTGTCGAACATCGTGTCGCATTCGTGCTGCGCCGGATGGGTTTGCCTCGATGGTGACGGGACGATCCGACACACGCGCACGCCCCAGGCCGCACACGCTCCGCCGACGGAGGACGCTTGTATGGCGACGGGCATCGTCAAGTGGTTCGACGACGCGAAGGGCTACGGCTTCATCGAGCAGGACAGCGGTGAGGACGTCTTCGTCCACTACACCGCCATCGCGGGCGAGGGCTACCGCAGCCTGACCGAGGGCTCCGAGGTCGAGTTCGACACCGAGGACAGCCCCAAGGGGCCGCGCGCCACCGACGTGGTGGTCATCAAGGCCGCCCCTGCCCAGGAAGGCGGCGCCGTCTGGTAGCGCCCCCGAGGCGTCGGCCCGGCCTGGCCGCCCCGGCGAGTCCCGCCGCAGCTTCTCGCCGCACGTCGCCGCGAGCGCCGATAGGCGCGCCGCCGGTCCGCGCGCGCTACGGCTGCTCGTGCAGTGTCTCCATCATGGCGTCGAAGTTCTCCAGCGGCGTCGCCGGCACCACCTGGTTTGAGATCCCCACCACGATCTGACCCCGCTCGCGCGCCACGTCCAGCGCCGATTGCGTCTCCGCCACCACCTCCGCGCGCGTCCCCGTGTGCAGCGTCTCGGAGGCGATCCCGCCACACAGTCGCAGGTGCGGGAAGGTGTCCCGCAGCCGGTTCAGATCCATCCCGCAGCGACGGTCGATCTCGTAGAAGCCCTGCACGCCCGAGTTGCCGAACAGGTCCTCCGCCACCGGCCACAGGTCGCCGTCACTCGCGAAGAAGTGCCAGCAGTTGTGCTCATCGCAGCACTCCGAGACGATCTGCAGCGCCGGCAGCATACAGTCGTGGAAGGCCTTGGGCGAGTACAGCGGCCCGTTCTTGCCCGCGAAATCCCCGCCGCCGAACAGGATCTTCAGGCCCATCTGCGCCATGACCGGGATTGTCCTGGTGTTGACCTTCGCGCGGGCGACCAGGTAGCGCCGCACCAACTCCGGCCGCAGCGCCATCGCCTCCAGCCAGTGGCGATCGCGGGGCACCGACACGCCCGTCCCGAATCCGTGCACAGTCCGGCGCTCGCCGTAGTACTCGATGGCCGCCAGCAGGTCGGGATAGCTGTCGGGCGACGGGCCTCCCTTCCCCTCGGCGGCCGCCTCTGACTGCTCCGTGGCTCGCTCCACGTCGTCGATGGTCGGCTCGGGCCGGGGCGCGCGGTCCACCTCCTGGAAGAGTTCGGTCCCAGCGTCGAAGCGCATCACCCACCAGTTGCCGTCCTCGTCGCCGTACTTGAAGGTGTACTCGTCGATGCGCGCGATCGGCTCGTGGGCGTAGCGCCAGTACATAGGCCGCACGAGGTCGAGGTCAAGCGTCTCGGAGGCCGCCAGCACGTCGGTGCGCGTCCGCTCCTCGAACTCGTCGAGCCAGCCCTCCCAGCGCGCCACGCTCTCGCGATACTGCTGCATCCCGTGGCCCACGAAGGCCTCGCGCCCCAGCACGTGCGAGGCGATGCGGGATGACAGCCCGGCGCAGTAGATGGGCACGCGATCGGCCTCGCCGCCCTCGAAGGTCGCCATCACGCGCTCTTTGCCGGTCATGACATGCCCCTCGGTCATCGGTGCTCGCGCAGCGTCTCGATCATGGTGTCGAAGTTCTCGAACGGCGTCGGCGCCACCACCGTGTTCGAGACGCCGACCATGATTCGCCTGCGGCGCCGCGCGACCTCCAGCGCGGTCAAGCACTCGTGACGCACGTCCTCCGGCGTCCCCACGTGCAGCGTCTCCGAGGCGATGCCTCCCATCAGCCGCAGATCGGGGAAGCGGTCGCGCAGGCGCGCCAGGTCCATCCCCGCGCGGCGGTCGATCTCGTGGTACCCATGCACGCCGCAGTTGCCGTACAGCTCATCGGCCACCGGCCACAGGTCGCCGTCGCTCGCGAACATGTGCAGCACGCCCGCCTCCTCGCAGCCACGCGAGATCTCGCGCACCGCCGGGCTCATGCACTGCTCGAAGCTGCGCGGGCTGTAGAGCGGACCGTTCTTGCCCGCGAAGTCGCCGCCGCCGAAGATAACCCACAGGCCCATCTCGCCCATGACGCGTGCGTTCTTCACGGCCTTCGCCGCCAGTGCCATGGTCCAGCGCAGAACCAGCTCGGGCCGCAGCACCATCGCCTCCAGCCAGGCCCTCTCGCGCGGAACCCAGACCATGATACCCCGGCCGAAGACCTCGCGCCGGTCGCCGAAGTGCTCGACCGCGTACTGCTGCAGTGGGAAGTCGTCCGGCGTCGGGGCGTACTCCTCGGCCTCGCGCTCGGCGGCTTCGACCACCGCGTCAAGGTCCTCCAGCACTTGCTCACGGACCGGTGCGCCGTCCACGCGCTGGAACAGCTCGGTGTCGGGGTCGAAGCGCATGACGTACCACGATGCGTCCTCATCGCCGAACAGGAGCGTGTGCTCGTCGATGATGCGCGAGGGCCTGGCCGCATGCCCGCCGCCGCCGACGAAGATCAGGTCGAGGTCGAGCGCCTCGTTCCAGGCCATGGTGTCGGCGAGGGTGCGCTCGAGGAACTCAGCGTGGGCCTCCTCGAGGAACTCAGCGTGGGCCTCGTCCCCATGCCAGAGGGCCATCGCCTCGCGCCAACCCTGGATGCCGAAGCCGTAGAAGGCCTCGCGGCCGAGGACGTGGTCGGCGATGCGCCCGTGCATGCCCGCGCAGTAGATGGGCACCCGGTCAACCGGCTGGCCGCTGAAGGCGGCTCGTATGCGCTCGCGGGAGGTCATCGGGGAGTGCCGCTACCCGCCGACCGTCTCTGCCGACGCCTTCTCTCGCAGCTCACCGGCGTGAGCGGCGATCTCCGGGATGCGTAGACCGGATACGAAGTCCTCGAGCCGTTCGAGCAGCGCATCGATCCCGCCCATCTCGCGGAAGCCGAGGATGGTCATGCCGACGACGGACTCGTCAGCGAGGGAGTAGCGGAGGACTATGTCCTCGTCCAGGTGGTCACCATAGGCGGGCGTGGGTTCGCCGAAGCTGAGATACAGCACGTCGGCGTCCCCATCGTAGCTCCAGGTCAGCTCGTTCATTCCGCGGTCCATACTATCTCCTTGCCTCCCACGCGCCGGGCAGGCCACGCGCTAAGCAGTCGAGCGAAGGAGCCGTCTCGAGGGAGCAACACCATGGCCTGCAGCCAGGCCGCCGGGAAGTCCGAGATATCGGCCCACCGCTTGTTGAAGTATACCCTCCCCGGATGCCGCGTGTCACGCGCGATGACATCCGGCTCTTCGATTGTTGCCATCACGAGGTCGAGGTACGGTTTCATCTCCGGGTGACCCTCAACCACATGCCCGTACCAGGTTCCCCGCGTTATCACGACAGGGGTCCCGAAATGCCCCGCTACCACCGTCATCGGCCACATGCCCGCACGGTCCATGTCGGCCCCCCCTACTCCACCTGCGGGTTCAGCACGCCCGACACCAGGATCACGCCGGCGACGATGAGCAGCGCGCCGAGGATCTTGTGGGGCGTGACCGGCTCGCGGTAGATGGCGATGGCGGCGACCGCCGCGAGGTGATCGGGACCACGCGCGAGGCGTCCGCGCCCGACATCGCGTAGTAGTACGCGAGCTGGCCGATCAGGCTGCCCAGCAGCGCGCTCGCGAGCACCCCGCCCACGATCATCCACAGGGGCACCGACTTGTCCGACAGCTCCCTCACCTCGGTCAGCGCGCCGGCGGAGATGGCGTAGATCGCGATGACGATCATCGCCACGAAGCTGCGCAGAAGCACGATCGTCCACGGCGACAGCTCCCGCGCCAGGAACTTGTCGAAGACGGGCGCGAGGCCCCAGGCCAGCACGGCAATGAGTGCGTACATGAAGGCGAGCTTGGAATGAGTGCGTACATGAAGGCGAGCTTGGGCATGGTGGTGGCTCCTGTCATTCGCGTAGGTCCGCCTGCGCCCGCCAACGCCGGTGTGTCACAGCCTGTGCGCGATCTCGCGGACGGCTGGCCAAGTCTCGGCGTAGGTCTCCCGCAGCTCCGCGTACGCCTCCTGCTGCTCGGGGCGGGGCTCGAAGCTCTCGCCCTCGCTCACCAGCGCCTCCGTCGCCTCGGGCACGTCGCGCCACACACCCAGCGCCACGCCGCCGAGCATCGCCCCCGCCTGGCAGCCCGACTCGCTCACGTTCAGCCGCACCACCGGCTTTCCGGTGATGTCGGCCTTGAGCTGCAGCCACACGTCGCTGACACGTCGCTGCGCGAGCCGCCGCCGGTGGCCCGCAGTCGGTCGATGGGCACGCCGGCGTCCTCGAGCGCGCGCACGTTCAGGTCGATCTCGAAGCAGGTGCCCTCCAGCAGCGCCTTCACCAGGCGTCTGCGATCCGTGTCGAGTGCCAGCCCGATGATCGCGCCCTTCGCGTGCGGGTCCAGGTACGGCGTCCCCGAGCCCGCGAAGTACGGGACCCACAGCAGGCCGCTCGGGCCCTCGGGCAGGTCGGCGAGCAGCACGTCGTAGACGTCCGCGCCGCGCTCCTCGGCCTCGCGTGCCTCCGCCTCGCCGAACAGGTCGCGCCACCAGCGCAGGATCGAGCCCGCCGAGTAGTTGTAGGCGATGGTCGCGTACATGCCCGGCGCCACGTGCGGGTAGCAGCCGTAGTTGTGCGCGCGCATCGCGTCCGA
>JALGUI010000541.1 GCA_029820915.1 Candidatus Zipacnadia bacterium
CGGCTCCGGCGCGGGGCGTTCCGGCCAGGGCGGACCCTCCCCCTCGACCTTCTCGATCGCCTCGCCCTGCCACAGCCAGTACTCAATGCGCTCGTCACCGCGCCCGAGGACCTTCCGGGCGATCGCCTCGACGCCGTCGTGGCGCTGCTTGACCGAGACGATCCCGTCCACGCGCCCGGTCTCGAGCAGCACCCGCTCCTCGCCGGTCTGGTGGTTGTAGGCGACCAGGTACCAGGGGACCTTGCCCGAGGCCACGTAGAGCCACTCGTCATCGGCGCCGCAGTAGTAGCCCCATACGCCCTCCGGCGCGTGGCTGGGCCCGAGCGGGCCAAACCAGTCCACCTCGCCGGTCCACGGGTTCAGGCGGAAGCCGCCGGCCCTGCGGGTCTCGTCATGGCTGCCCGCGCCGTAGATCATGCCGTCGGTGCCGACCACCAGCGGCCGGCGCTCGCCCTTGAGGCCCGGCGCCACCACGCCCATGGACGAGAGCGAGTTGTCGGCGGGGTCGTAGATGTAGATCACCATGCCCTGCTGCCAGTCGGGGGTGGCGAGGTAGAGCTTGCCGTCCGGCCCGATGACGTTCCCGGCGATGTGGATCTGCCGGCGGTCCGGGAGGCCGTCGCGCGTGAGCGAGCCGTCGGCGCAGTCGAGGATGAAGCAGCTCGTGGGGCCCGAGTAGCCCGCGAAGTACCACTGCAGGATGTCGTACGAGCGGCCATCGGGGTTCGGGACAAGGTAGGTCGCGCCCACGCGGGTGCTGCGCACCGGCACGCCGACGCTCTCGATCTCAAGCTCCGGCGCGGCGGCGAGCTGCTCGGCGAGGTCGGGCTGCTCGCACGCGCTCCACTCGGCGGCGCCTGCCGCCATCACGCACAGCACGAGAGCCAGCGGTGCAGCGAGGAGATGCGCGGACATCCGGGATCACCCTCTTAGGCGTATCGAACGCGCGCGTGGCGGCAGGTTCGACGCGCCGGCGCAACGGTCCTTGCCGCTGTCGTCCGGAGGGGCCGTCCTGAGCCTGCAGCGCCGTTTGCTGCAGGCGAAGTCGGCCCGGCCGTTCGTCGTTGACGGCAGCGCGCGCGACGGTCCATCGGAGTCCGCGGGCCGACTTCGTCGCGATCCCCGAGGGATCGCCCCTCAGGCGGCCCCTCCGACGGCAAACGACCCTCACGCGATCCATGGGTAAGGATAAGCCGGAACGGACGGGGGAGGCCCGCAAGATGGCACGCGAGCTTCTGGAGGGGAACACTGGCGGAGGTTTCACGCCAATGGCGCCGAACAGGAATGCACCGACGCAAGCGAGGGAATGACGCACCGGGAGGGCCCCGCCATGCCCGACGATCGCCCCGACATCCTGCTGATCCTCAACGACGACATGGGCTACTCGGACATCGGCTGCTACGGCGGCGAGGTGCACACGCCGAACCTCGACCGCCTGGCCGAGGAGGGCACACGCTTCACCGCCGCCTACAACACCGCGCGCTGCTGCCCGTCGCGTGCGTCGCTGATCACCGGCCTGCACCCACACCAGGCCGGCGTCGGGCACATGGTCGCCGACTGGGACCTGGACGGCTACCGGGGCGACCTGAACACGCGCTGTGTCACGATGGCCGAGGCGCTGGGCGCCGCAGGCTACTCGACGTACATGAGCGGGAAGTGGCACGTGACCCATCACCTCGACCCCGACGGCCCCAAGGGAAGCTGGCCGTGCCAGCGGGGCTTCGACCGCTACTGGGGGATGCTCACCGGGGCCGGCAACTACTTCGCGCCCAAGACCCTCACCGACGGCAACGAGGCGCTCGGGATGCCGGAGCCGCCGTGGTACCTCACCGACGCGATCAGCGATCACGCGGCCGAGTTCGTCCGAGTGCACCATCACGACGCCCCAAATCGCCCGCTGCTGCTGTACACCGCCTACACCGCGCCGCACTGGCCGCTGCATGCGCTGCCGGAGGATATCGCGCGCTACGAGGGACGCTTCGCCGCCGGCTGGGACGTGCTGCGCGAGGAGCGGCGCGAGCGCATGGTCGGGCTGGGCCTGCTCGAACCGAGGTGGCGGCTGAGCGACCGCGATCCCGAGGAGCCGGCCTGGGTTGATGCGCCCTGCCACGAGTGGGAGCAGCGGCGCATGGAGGTCTACGCGGCGCAGATCGATCGCATGGACCAGGGAATCGGCCGCATCCTCGACGCGCTGCGCGAGGCCGGACGGCTGGACAACACGCTGGTGGTCTTCCTCTCCGACAACGGGGGGTGTGCCGAGCCGATCCGCCGCAACTACGCGGGCCGCCGCTCGTCCACGCTCTTCACCCGCGACGGCCGCCCCGTGTTGTTCGGCAACCGGCCCGGGATAATGCCCGGCGCCGAGGACACCTTCCAGAGCTACGGGCGCGCGTGGGCCAACCTGTCGAACACCCCGTTCCGGCTGTACAAGCACTGGGTGCACGAGGGCGGTATCGCCACGCCCCTGATCGTGCACTGGCCGGCAGGATTCGAGGCGCGCCGACAGCTCATCCACGCCCCGGTGCAGCTCCCGGACATCATGGCGACCTTCCTCGAGGCCGCCGGCGCGAGCTGCCCGTCCGAACGCGATGGCGTGCCCGTGCATCCGCCCGAGGGG
>JALGUI010000542.1 GCA_029820915.1 Candidatus Zipacnadia bacterium
CGGCCGTTGTCGTCCTCGTCGCGGGATGCGGAACGACGCCCGGGCAGGAGTGCCCGGGCCACGGAACGGCAGACGATGTCGGCGAGGCCGGGGCCTCGCCGACTTACCCCCGTACCTCCACCGTCGCCTCGGCGGTCTCGCCGCTGATGACGTCGGGCGTGCAGCAGGGCTCACTGTGGCCACTCGATCACTGCGCGGCACGCGTCCACCCGGACGGGCACGGCCCGGCAATCGCGCACGCCATCTGCCCCGGCGGTCACATGCAGGATCCAGCCCTCGTTGCCGCCGTACGAGTCCTCGTCGAAGACCAGGTTCCCCAGACAGTACGCGATGAGCCCGTGGCGGTAGCGCTCGATCTCGCCGCGCACGTGCGCGTGGTGGCCCACCACGAGGTCGGCGCCGAGGTCGATGGCCCGGCGCGCGGTCGCGCGCTCGAAGTCGCTGGGCGCGCGTACGCCCTCCTGGCCCCAGTGCAGTGAGACCACCACGACGTCGGCGGACCCGGCGGCGGCCGGGACGATCTCGTCCAGCGACTCCTCGCTCAGGATGGCAAGGCTCGGCCGGTCGGGCGCATGCACGAAGTCCGCCTCGGGGAAGTTCGAGAGGGCGACGAAGCCCACGCGCAGTCCTCCGGCCTTGAGCACCCGGCAGGCCCGCGCCTGCTTCAGCGTCCTCCCCGCCCCCACGGGCGTGATTCCCGCGCCCGCGAGGACCTCCAGGGATTGCTCGAGGCCCGGCCGGCCCCAGTCGATGGCGTGGTTGTTCGCCAGGCTGAGCACATCGAAGCTCACCTGCGCGAGGACCTGCGCCATCGCCGGGTCGGCGCGCATCGAGTTGACGCGAGGGATGCGCGTACCGTGGTCGGTCAGGGGGCACTCGAGGTTGCCGAAGGTCAGGTCGCCGCGGGACAACTCCTCGGCGACCTCCTCGAAGGGGTACATGGCTCCACGCTCGGCGCAGACCTGCGCCACCTCGCGCCCCAGCATGATATCGCCCACGCACGTGATCGTGACCTCCGGCGCGGGCCTCTCACGCCCGGCCGGGAGGATCAGGATCAGCAGCAGTGCCACGGCCAGCGCCGCGATCAGGATCGGCACCGCCCGCCCGAGCTGCACTCAGCACCCGCCGCCGGTGAAGGCCGGGGCCTGCTCCTCTACACTCGCTCCGGTCTCGCCCGACAGCGGCACCGTGCTCAGGAAACTCGTAACCCACTGCGGCAGCCTGGGCGGGTCGTCGGAGGCGAGCATCTCCTGCCACTTCTCGTCGGTGAGCCGGTCGGCGACGGGCTGCGTGAACTCGTAGTAGCTGAAGCATGCGCCCCGGCCCATCAGCAGCTTCCCCTCGCACGGATAGACCGCGTAGATCTCGCCGGCGTGGCCCACGCCCTCCTCGAGCGCGAACATGTCGAAGCCGATCGGCCCGGTGTGCACGTCGGCAACGACCGCCATGTCCTTGTCGGTCATGCTCGAGATTTCGTCCACGCCCGAGCCCTGCGTGACCGCCAGCATCATGCGGGCGATGCTGTCGCCGTAGAACTCGATCTGCCTGTACTCCTCCGCAGTCAGGGTCTGGCCCATCAGCTCCTTGACCGAGGTCTGCTCGAGGAACCCCAGCATGTCGATCAGCTCGTCGAAGCCACGTTGGATGCTCTCGTTGTCGAGCAGCCCGCGCGCGGTCAGGCCGTCGCGAAGCTGCTGCGCCAGCAACTTGAGCCGCCAGTACGTGAGCACCTCGGGCTCGACGTAACCCTTGGGCGGAGGCGGCGGCTCCCTCTCGCCCCCCTCGCCGCCGCACTCCGCCACCACCGACTGCTTGGCGTAGAGGATGGTGTCATGGCGCAGCTCCGCCCAGCTCCCCAGCGCCGCGTTGAGCTGCTTGTCCGTCCACGCCTGCGTGCGCATGAAGCTCGGGTAGCCCTCGCGTCTGACCTCGAGGAGGAACTGCAGCGCCTGCAGCCAGCCGTAGTAGACGTTGGAGGACCACGCATCCTCGCCGAGGGCCTCGACCTCATCGCGCATCGCGTCGAGCTGCTTGTCGTAGTCCTCGAACTTGGTCTGCCCGTAGACGTCATCCGCGATCTGGTAGGCGCGCTCGGACCCGAGCGCACTCATCACATCGAGGCCCATCGGGAAGGTGCGGATCAGGCCGGTCTCCCGGTGCCTCCCAACGTGCGGGGTGACCATCATCTGGAAGATGTGTGAGTCCAGGACGAAGCGCTGGCCCATGACCCGGAACTGCGGGATGCCCGGCAGCTCCTCGTCGTCCGTGACCGACGCCATCACGATGCCCGGCGGGCGCAGCTCCAGCACGCGCTCGGCGAGCGTCTCCAGGTTCTCCTCCGGCACGAGCTTCCTGGTCTCCACCGGCTCGCCGAACAGGTCGGGGATGACCTGGCCGTAGTCGCCGGGCGTGTTGTCGTCGGCGAAGCCCACCATGAACGCTGTCGGCTCGTACAGGTCCTCCCAGACCTTGCCGATGGGCTCGTCATCCGCCATGCCGTAGAGGATGATGTCCGCCATGAGCACGGCCTGGCGGGCCTGGTGGGGAGCGAAGTCGCCCACGATGTTGCGCAGTGCGATGGGCGTGAGGCCGTACCACATCAGCGCCTTGAAGTA
>JALGUI010000543.1 GCA_029820915.1 Candidatus Zipacnadia bacterium
CGGCGGTGAGTGCGGTCAGCAGGGCGACTGATGCTGCGCGCATGGCGGCGCCTCCTTACGGCGGCAACTGCTTTCCCTCCCCCTGGCGACAAACGACGTCGCTGGCGGTCGCCTTCCCGCTCCACATAGAATGCATGTCGGGCTGGAAGCTGAGAGCGCGCCCCGGCGCGCTCTCACCTGCGTCTGATCCCGCCCCCGGGCGGGATCAGACGCAGGCCGACCTACGCGAATAATGCGGGATAGCGACAAACGACGCCACAAGCGGCACGCCGACGGCGGCCGCCACGCTATTCCGCCGGCACCAGCAGCGTCGTGCCCGCGGGCGCCAGCAGTGGCGGCACCCCGCGCAGGTCCACGTAGTGGTCCTCCCAGGTGCTGCCCGACGGCTTGCTCAGCCGCAGCGTCCACACCTCGCCCTCGCTGGGCTGGTCCAGCTCCACCTCGAATTGGTGCGTCTGGAACTGGTTGTCCACTTCCTCGAAGACCTCACCGGCGGAGTCAAGCAGCGCCGCCCTAATCGCCTCGCCCGGGCCCTGCCCGAACACCCGCACCCCGAACTCGGTGGCGCCCGGCGGAACGTAGAAGCTGAAGCTGCCGGGCGAGTGGATCAGGTTCACCGGGCCGTCCTCGAGCAGCAGCGCCATCGGGTTCGAGGCGTTGGCAACCTGGAAGCGATTCGTGCCGGGGTCCAGCAATACGCGGTAGACGCCGGTTTCGGCTGCGGTGAAGCTGACCTCCGTCTCCGCCTGGAAGGGCGCGGTCGTGCGGAGGGCCTCCGCACCCGACGGGGCGGTGATGACCACCGGCATGTCCTCGCCCGCGTAGCGCCCGACCTGCTGATGGCTGACGGTGAAGGTGACCTCGTCGCCGGCGTTCGCGTGGAGCAGGTAGGTGCCGGCGCGCCGCACCACCGGCCAGCGCGCCTGGTCGGGGGCGATCGGCGCCTCAGGCACCAGCGGCACGAGCGCCTGCTCGTCGATGGCCATGCGCGGGATGTCCTTGAGCGCGATGACCGGCATCCACTGCCCCAGCAGCTCCTCCGTCAGCTCGATGGTCCTCGGCTCCTCGTCCCTGTCGATGATGAGCGTCCCGGTGACGTCCTGGAGCGCGATGCCGCCACCCTGGTCGTTGTAGCCCATCGGGACCCGGCTCACCGCGTCCGCGAGCACCACGTCGTCGAACTCGACGCCGCCGACCGCCGCGTCCGCGCCCATGCGGCTGCTCAACATGATGGGCGAGATGCCGAGCATCTCGATCGCGCAGTCGATGACCTGGCAGTTCTCGAAGCGCACCAGGCCCCGCTCGGCGGGCTTCGAGACGCTGATCCCGGCGTTGCGGCTGCCCTCGAAGACGCAGTTCACGAACTCGATGGTGCCCCGTACGCCACCCGCGAGGGTCTCGAAGGTGACCACGCCCGTGCCCATGGCGCCATCGCCGACGGAGCGGCAGTCTTCGAGGCGTATCGAGACCGGCTCGGATTCGGCGTTGAGGGAGCGCAGGTAGAAGAAGTAGCCGGTCGATGCGTTGTTCTCGGTCAGGCAGTTGCGCATGACCACGTTGACCAGCCGCTCCTCGGGGTGGTTGGGCTCGAAGTCGATGCCTGCCTGGGGCGGCGTGCCCGAGGTGTTGCGCATGATGGTGTCTTCGATCAGCAGGTTCTCGGCGGTGATGACGCTGATCCCCTGCCGGTAGTTGTTGTCGCACACCACGTCCTTGATGTGGATGTTCAGGTTGGTGACCCCCTGCGTGGCGATCCCGAGATAGATCCCGTCCCCCCCGCTATCGCGCAGCGTCAGGCCGTAGACGTTGATGTTCGAGCTGCTGCGGATCGACACGCAGTGGCGCCACTCGGCCTTCCGGTACAGGTCCGGGTTGTCGTAGTCCTCCTGCCACATGCGGAAGGTCGCCCCGTAGCCCGTCAGCGTCACGTTCTCGACGTTGGAGGCCGTGAAGAGGGTATCGCCGCCACCCTTGAACTCGCCGCGCTTGGCGAGCACCTCGACGCCCTCCTCGAACACGATCTCCTGGTTGCTCGCCAGCCTGATCGGCGTCACGATCCACGGGGAGCCCATGTCCTCGACGATGAGCCCGGCCACGCCCGAGTCGATGGCCGCCTGCAGGCACGCGGTGGCGTCCTCGGCATCGAAGCCCCACCACGACGCCTTGGCCTCCTGCACTTCGCCCGCGGCCACCTGGTCGATCATCTCCTGGTTCACCTGGGACCATCCTACGCCGACGGCCATAGCCAGCAATGCAAGTACGAGTGCATATCTGTGCATCTGAGGGACCTCCTGGCTGTCATCTCTCAGTGCTCGATTCGAGGCGTCAATCTCCTGCAGTCACGAGCAGTGTCGCGCCCGCCGGGGTCAGCAGCGGCGGGATGCCGCGCAGGTCCACGTAGAAGTCCTCCCACGTGGTGTGCGAAGGATTGGCGGTGCGCAGCGTCCATACCTCTCCCCGCGACGGCTCGTCCAGCTCCACCTCGAATTGGTAGGTCTGCACCTGATCGTCCACGGTCGCGAAGGCCTCGCCGTCCGGCCGGAGCAGCGTTGCCTGCACGCCCTCCCCGACGCCCTCGCCCCAGATGCGCACGCCGAAGAGCGTGACGCCCTCGGCCGCCGCCGGTGAGGGCCATCGGGTGCAACCAGTCCGACAGGCGCATCTTGTTGCCGCCACCGTCCGCGGTCACCGTGTACGCGCCGGTCTCGGGCGCGGTGAAGCTGACGGTAGCCTGGTCCTGGAAGGGTACCGCCGCCTCGTGCACCACCTCGCCCGAGGGTGCGGTCACGGTCACGGGCATCTCGGCGCCGGCGTAGTTGCCCACCTGGGCCAGCTCGGCGAGG
>JALGUI010000544.1 GCA_029820915.1 Candidatus Zipacnadia bacterium
GGTCCCATTGCTGAGGAAGCCCAGCCACAGCACGCGGCTGAACTCAGGCTCGCAGGGCAGGTCCTTGTCCTCAAGGAGCACCTCGCCTGCCGCCGGGCATCCGCGAGCGCAGAGGTGGGCCAGCGGGACGCTGCGAACCTGCAAGCACCTGGCGGCAAGCGACGGTCCGGCGGAAGAGGAGAGCGGCCGATGCGGCGAGTGAGGCTGTGCGCGGCGATCGTGGCGGTCATGAGTCTGTGTTCTGCGACCACGCAGGCGCAGGAGGGCCAGCGGCTGGAGGTCGGCCCGTGGACCGCGGAGATCGGGTCGATGGACCTCATGGGCCTGTCATGGCAGGGCGAGGAGATCGTGAAGCTGGCCGGCGCGCGCGGCTACCTGCCCGGCTGGGAGGGCACGCGCTTCGTCGCCGAGGGCGCGGAGGTCACGGTGACCGAGAACGCGGCGACGTGGCGCCGCGTCGATCCCGGCAATCAGGAGGCGACGACGCGGCTTGAGCTGACGCCGGAGCGGGCCCGATACAGCCTGGGGACCACCATCTGGGCGGCCGGGCCGACGGAGTTCTGGGCCCAGATTGTGCCGGACGCCGTGGCCGCGGGCGAGCAGTTCTTCCTCTGGACCGACGGCGGCCAGCTTCACACGCTGCCCGTGGCTGAGCCCTTCGAGAAGATCAGCGGGCTGACCGAGCTGCGTTTCGAGCGGCCCGACCGGACGATCGTCATCCGCTGCGACGGCTTCGAGCTGCAGGATCGGCGCGCGTCGGGCGCGGGGCTCTTCCTGGTGGACGTCATTGGTGCGGGCGGCGGCGGGCCGACGCAGGCGTCGCGGACCATCGAGATCGAGGTGCGGCCCGCGCCGGCCGAGCAGATCGACGCGCGGGCGCAGATGCTGGCGCAGTTGGCGACGGAGATCGCGCCGATGGGGGTGCGCAACCCTGGCTTCGAGGCCGAGGAGCCACTCAACGCGTGGAGCGAGAACCCGCTCGCATCCGCCGATGAGGAGATCGTGCACAGTGGCGAGCGCTCGGCGCGGCTGACTATCGAGGGCGAGGTCGAGCAGCGTGGGCACGTGTACCTCACGCAGATGATCCCGGTGGAGGAGCGGCACCTGTATCGCGCCGAAGCATGGATCCGCGGGGCGGGAGTGGAGGCGGTGACCCAGGGCGGCATGGGCCCGGTCGGCGCGACGGTGATCGTGGAGTTCGCCGACAAGAGCGGCGCCTGGTTCGCGAGCGGCAGCTACGGGCCATCGAACTACGAGACCTTCGACTGGCGGCGGGTGACGACGGGCACTGTGCGAGCGCCCGAGGACGCGGGGTACGCCATCATCTTCCTGGCGCTGCGTGGCGTCGGGACGGCGTGGTTCGACGACATCGCTCTGCAGGATGTGCGGCATAACGTGGTGCTGCTCGAGCCGCTGCCGGCCACGAGCGTGCATGACAACACGCCGACGCTGGACTGGCACTTCAACCGTGAGACGTGGGCGCAGGTAGAGCTGTCGCGCGACGCGCGCTTCCCCGAAGGCGCGACACGAACGATTGCCCCCGTCGCGTCGCCGCCGATTACAGTAGAGGAGCCGCTGGAGCCCGGGACCTGGCACTGGCGGGTGCAGGTCTCGGAGTACGACGTGACCTCGGCCGCGTGGCAGTTCGAGCAGACGGCGCTGCTCGACGAGGATACTACCGAGTCCGAGATCGCCAAGCGCCACGACTGGCTGGCGACGCCACGGGCGGCGCTGCGCGTGAGGTACTCGGACAACGTCCGCGTGGGGCATGTGCGCCTGATCGTGGACGGCCGCGACGTGTCGGAGCGGCTGGAGGTGGGGGAGAGCGAGGCGCGCTATGCGCCCGACGAGGCCTGGGGGCAGGGCCTGCACGTGGCGCAGGTGCAGGTGGAGGATGCCGCGGGCAACGTGGCGGACGAGACGCTGTTCTTCACGCGCAGCGAGCCGGTGCCGCGGATCGTGTGGCGGGAGACCGGCGGCGTGACCGTCGGGGGCGAGCCGCGGTTCCTGCTCGGCATGTACGGCGTGGCCGAGGAGGACATGGCCGAGATCGCGGCCGGCGGCTTCGACTTCGTGCACTCGTACCGCTGGGACGGCGCGGGCAGCACCGAGTCGGCGCTGGCCTACCTGGACGCGGCCGGGCGGCACGGGCTGCGCGCCTTCATGGGCATCTCGCGCGCGCGGCTGATGGCCTATGACGAGCGCTTCGTGGCCGAGCGCGTGGCGGCGCTGATGGACCACCCGGCGCTGCTGGCGTGGTACCTCTACGATGAGCCGGACCTCGAGCACCAGTACGTGTCACCGATGTGGCTCGAGCGGTACTACCGGCTGATCAGATCGCTGGACCCGTTCCACCCGATGGTGGTCACGTGCGCGCGCGACGGGGCGGTGCCCCGCTACCGCGACGCGCTCGACGTGCACTGGACGCAGGTGTACGGGAGCACGGGGTTCGTGGCGCAGCGGCTGGACAGGCACCGCGCGGTGTTGCGCGAGGGCACGCCGCTGTCCGCGATCCTGCACTGCTACGACAGGGCGCAGACAAGCGATCTGCGCGGCGGCCAGGAGCCCGACCCCGCGACCTTCCAGCCCGACGGGCCGACCATGCGCGCCAA
>JALGUI010000545.1 GCA_029820915.1 Candidatus Zipacnadia bacterium
GGCCTGGACGGACAGCGCCTGGCCGCCCTCGAGGTTGCTCGCCTCGATGCGGTGGTACTGGCGGAGGCGGTAGGTCTCTCCCGGCTCCACCGGCAGGGGCTCGCGGGCGCGCACGCCGGCGCGCCCACCATCGGACTCCAGCTTGATGCAGCGCGCGCCGGTCCGTGGTCGGTCATCAGAGTACAGAACGCTCTCTAGCGTACCCTCGACCCGGACCCAGCCGGCGGGCAGGGAACCGTCGGCCTTCTCGAATGAGCCATTTGGCAGTATGTCAGTTAGCTCCTGCGCCTCGGCGCAGGTACACATCACGAACACCAGAAGCCCAGGGGTCAAGTACCGGCCCACAACGCATCAACTCCTCGGACTCACGGTTCGCATGTGGCCAGACCACATGGATGCCTGCTTGGTCGCGTCGTGCTTCGCCGTCATGCACCTCGGCCGGGACGTCGCGCTTGAGCGCCGCTGGGTCCGGCACCGCCCACAGCGCGGCCAGATCAGATTCTCGCCGTCGAAGGCCGCCCGCAGCGACGTCGGGTTGTCCGCGGGCCGGCTCCCCCCGTACACGACGCCGGGTGACACCGCCGCCCCTCCCACCAGGTCTCGTCCAGCACGCCGTCCACCGTCGGCGCCGATGTGGTCCGCATGGCGTGTACGATCGTGCGCGCTGGCGGGGGCTCGCACCGGAAGCTGACCTCCTCGATGAACTCCGCGTCACCGGGCCAGATCACCTCGCTGAAGGCGCGCTGGTGACCGGTTCCCCCGCGACGTCACGGCTTCCTCTCGCTGTGAAGGGATCAAGGGCGCAGAGATCCTTGACCAGATCGAGGCCAACACCTGCGAGAATCTGATGCTGCTGTCGCTGTCGTACGACGAATACGACCAGTGGGCGGACCGGCTGCGGCGCCTGCAGCCCGATAGTGAGATACTGGTGGTGCAGTTCCCCAGAGCGCACGAGTTGCGCGAGCGTGGTCAGCCGTGATCGGCGGCGTGGTCGTCCATCCGCTCGCGATGGTCCATCCGCGAGAGCTGCCCGCGCTGGATGGGCTGCTTCGGAAGCTCGCGGTGGGCTTCGAGGCCCTCAGAGAGCGGCCCGTGACGCTGGCGCCATAGGCACGATGCGAAGCCTTCGGAGGTGAGGGGCAAGTGCGAGTCCTGTTGCCGGAGAAATGCCCAAGGTGTGGGCGCAAGGGGGCAATGCTGCAGTACCGGTCGGGCCAGAGTCCCGAGGATGCGCCGAAAGCCTGCATCTCCTGCGGCCATCGCTGGGGCGGGAGCACGCGAGGCGCAGGCACCGGCGGGGGGAGCCCGGTTGCCGACATCCGGTTCCCGTGACGACCCCCCGGCTCCCTGACGGGAAGGGTGTGCGGGCCGCCCTGCCACCGGGCTGGACGGCCCTGCTGTCATCGGCGGCGCGTGACCTCCCTGAGCCCCCCACTGCCGCGGGTAAAGGACGAACTCCCGAACCAGTAATGCGCCCCGATCAGGAGGTCACCACTCGCCATGGCCTCAGCCTCTGTCCGTCATGCGATGCGCTCGCATTCCCATTGCTGACCTTTTCGGCCGTCCTCGCGCTGGATGCTGATCGGGTTGCCGACCGCGTCGCGCTCGTAGTCGAAGCGCGAGATCACCGCCCCCTCGCCGTCGCGGTTGTCCACCCGCGTGGTGCGGCCGATGGCGTCACAGTCATAGTAGCTCACGCGGCCGTTGCCCAGGCTGCGCGCGCAGCATGGTCCTCACGACATCAGCCCGGCGATGCGGAAGAAGTTGCGCATGATCGTCTCGCCGTGCGTGTAGGGCTCCTGCCAGATCTCGGCATGGAACTGCGCGCCGTAGATGGGGCGTGCGCTGTGCTTCATCATCTCGATGCGGCACTCCGGGCTGGTGGCCAGCAACTCGAACTCCGGCGGCAGCGTCTTGACCTCGCAGTAGTGGCTCTCGGGAACCCGGATGGTCCTGCCCCGCAGGCCCTTGAAGATAGGGTCGCGCTGGACGATCTCGACCTGCTGCACTCCGCGCGCCACGTAGTAACCCCACTCGCCGCTGACCGGGCCGAAGTCCGGCTCGCCGGGCCTGAGCTTGCGCATCGGCTCATTGCGTAGCCGCTTCGTCCGGCGCAGGTTCTTGTTGAAGCAGTAGCCAATCAGTTGGTGGCCGCCGCAGGCGCCGTAGACGGGCACCTCGGTGGTGTGCAGCAGGTCGTTCACTGCATAGAGGTCGGGCACGTGGAAGGTCTCCCAGGCCTGGCCGAAGCCGGTGATGAAGATGGCGCGCGGATGGAAGCGCTCCAGGTACTCGGGCGAGGCCTCAGTGTGGTGGCACGCCGCCACCGGCCAGCCGGTGAGCTTCTCGAAGCGGCGCTTGTGGCCGGCCGCGCCGTTTGAGCCCTCGTAGCCCTCCAGTGTTGCCATGCTGACGACCACGATCATTCGGGCACACCTCCACGACAGGTCTCAGTCCTGACCGACGGCAACGCGGGCGATCTCGGCCCGGCTCCCGACGGCGTAGTCGTACGCGCGGGCGATGATGCGCCCATCGCCATTGGCGTCGCTGAACGCCGCGCGAAGCGCGGGCGCCTCCAACTCAGCGGCCGAGGGCGCGTCCTGCAGGTGTAT
>JALGUI010000546.1 GCA_029820915.1 Candidatus Zipacnadia bacterium
GGCGAGCTGCGCTGGCGCCGGCCGTCGGCGGGGAGCGACCGCGAGGGCTTCGTGGCGCGCTACTACAGCCCCGCCGACTGCGCGCCCGCCTGCGCCGGGCCTAACGTGTTCTTCGCCGACCGCGCCTACCGACTCACGGTCTTCGACGCTCGGACGGGCGAGCGCGTCATGGCGGAGGAGAAGTGCGTCGCGGTCGCCGCGTCCGGGGACGGGCGCTTCGTCTACGTGCGGCACAGCGACGGCCGGGTCAGCAAGCGCGGCGCCGACGGTGCCGCCATCTGGACGGCGGATGTGCCAACGGGCGCCGTCGCCACACCGCCCGTGCCGGCGGGCCGGTACGTCTGGGTGCTGTCCAATCTCGGCACGCTCAGCGCGCTCGACGAAGAGACCGGCGCGGTCATCGCCCAGCAGCGGGTGACGCGCGACCTGTACGCCTTCGCCGCGCCCGCCTTCGACGGCGAGCGCGTGTACGTGGCCGACATGGCGGGGAGGCTGACGGCCCTCGCCCCCACCTGGCTCCCGGCCGGACCGTAGGTAGCCAGCGTTATCCGCGCAGGTGAGAGCGTGCCCCCGCGCGCTCTCAGCTTCCAGCCCGACATGCATTTCTAGCACGCGAGGCCGCAGCCCGGGCGTGCGGCGGGAGTGAGTATGGCGCGGGAACGCTCGCAGTTCGAGGAGGCCCTGATGCAAGACGAACAGCGACGCATGAGGAACCTGGCGGAAGCCCACGAGGCGGTGGATGAGTGCCTGCGCGTGCACTTCATCCGGGAGTACATCCCCGGGCAGGTGACCTACAACCTCGGCGACTACCCGAAGCGGTTCTCGATCGCGCCCACGGAGTACGACGCCGAACTGCTCGGGACCTTCGCCGAGCGCGGCGTGGGCCTGATCCAGGTCCACGAGGAGTGGAATGACTCCCAGCGCGTGCTGGGAGCCGACAAGTTCAGCAGTCACGACCCCGAGGGGCTGCAGGAGTTCGTGGACCTGGTCCATGACCTGGGCATGAAGATCATCCCCTACGCCTCGACGGGGTTCTTCGACATCGAGGACCCCGACTTCCGCGAGGAGTGGTACGACCCGGGCCGCAGCCGCCTGATCGAGATGTACTTCGACTACGCGCACTGCTCGCCGACCAGCCCGTCGTGGCGGGAGTACCTGCTGCCCAGGCTCGAGCGCATTCTCGACGACTACGGCTTCGACGGGCTGTACGACGACCTCGGCTACCACAAGGGGTTCGAGGACCATCCGCTGCCGGAGGGGCACGTGCGCCCGGCGCCGTACCCGCACTCGGCGCTGGAGGACCTGCTGGGCCTGGTGTTCGAGATGGTGCACGAGCGCGGCGGGGTGCTCAAGTGCCACGGGTCGCCGCCGGAGGTGAGCGAGCGGGTGGCGACCTACGACTACCTGTGGGTGGGCGAGGGCGTGCAGGACCTGGACAAGATGCGGCGCGAGAGCCGCGCGCTCGAACCGTACGTGTCGCCGTGCCCGGACATGAGCCGGGCGCAGGTGGTGGACGAGCACGACCTCTACGTCTACACGATTCCCTACATGCAGTTCCCGCTGCGCGTGGACGGCCGACCGGTGACGGGCGAACGCGGCTGCGTCGAAGGGCTGGAGTACCAGCCCGCGGAGAAGTGCTTCTGGACCCGGCACTGCCTGGCGATCTGGGAGCACTACCGGCGGCACCCGGACGGTCCGTACACCTATGGCATGTGGGACAGCGTGCCGGGCCGACCCGAGGCGCGCGGCATCTGGCTGGAGTACTTCGACCTCTACCGGCCGATGGTCGAGAACGGGGGCCGCGCGTGGCTGGAGATCCGCAGCGGGTCGCTGCTGGACGCCCCGCCGCCCGAGGACGTGACGGTGAGCCTGTTCGCGAACACGGAGATGTACCTGGCCCTCGCCAACTACGGGAGCGCAACTCACACGGTCGGCCTGCGCTGGGAGTGGGAGGACCGGCGCACGGGAGCGCGGGGCAGTCAGTGGCGGCTGGCGCCGCGCGAGATGCTGCTGCTCAAGCGCGTGGACGCCCCGGACGCGGACAGCGACGCGCCGCGGAGGTAGACCGATGCCACGCTGGATGACGATGACGACGCGCGTGCTGGCGTTGACAGCGCTCCTGTGCGCGCTGCCAGGGCCCGCGCAGGCGCAGGACGCCGGTCGGCTGGATGTGCGCTACCTGCCCGGCTACCAGCGCTTCTGGATCGACCGGCTGGAGATCTTCGATGCCGGGCTGCGCGAGCGCGCCGAGGCCCTGCGGCTCGAGCTGCTGCCCGCGGCCGGCGGAGAGACGCCGCTGCTGACCCGGGACTTCCGGCTCGCGGGCGGCGAGCTGCGGAATGTGGGCATCGACGACGTGGCCTTCGACGCGGCGTTCACGGCGCGCGGGCGCGTCCTCGACGCCGGGGGCGAGGAGCTGCTGGTGCTGCCGGGTCGCCTGCGCATGGAGATCTTCAACGCCGACACCGAGAGCGGGCGGGACCACCGGGACTTCGAGACCTTCGGGCGCGGCAACGAGCCGTTCTCCGAGGACCTGGCGCAGTGGATGCGGCCGCCGGCGGGGGTGCCGGAGCCGTTCGAGCCCGTGCGCTGCGTCGAGAACATGGTGGGG
>JALGUI010000028.1 GCA_029820915.1 Candidatus Zipacnadia bacterium
GTGCAGAGGGCGGGCGGCATCCTGAGCGTTGAGGACCTGGCCGCCTTCGAGCCGCGGGTGACGCCGACGCTGTGCACGGCCTACCGCGACGCCACCGTGCACGGGCCGATCCTGCCCAACGGGACGCTGACCTCGCTGCAGATCCTCAACATGCTGGAGTGCTTCGAGCCGGGCGATGACGCCGACCTGATGTACTGGCACCGGCTCGCCGAGGTGCTGAAGCTGGCGTGGCGCGACCGGCTGGAGTACGTGACCGACCCGGACTTCGCCGACGTGCCGGTGGCTCGGTTGCTGTCGAAGGACTACGCCGCCGGGCGCGTCGAGCGTATCCGGCAGTTCCCGGAGTGGGTGGATGACCTGCCCTCCCGCTTCCCGCCCGGCGGCATGCACGGGACGCTGCACACCTCGGCGGCCGACGCCGAGGGCAATCTGGTCAGCGCGACCATCACCCAGGGCATGGCCTTCGGCGCCTGCTTCGTGGCCGAGGGCACGGGCCTGATCCTCAGCCACGGGATGTGCCGGTTCGACCCGCGCCCCGGCCGCATGAACTCGGTGGCGCCCGGCAAGCGCCCGCTCAACAACACGGGGACCATGCTCATCGAGACGCCCGACCGCTTCGTCGCCACCGGCCTGCCCGGCGGGCGCAAGATCCCCAGCGTGATGGCCCGGGCCGCGCAGCTCTTCGTCGATCGCGGTGCCGGACCGCTTGAGGCCGCGGAGGCCCCGCGCATGCACGTCGAGGCGGCTGAGCCGGTCATGGTGACCGACTCGCTGGGCGAGGGCATCGTCAGCGGGCTGCGGGAGATGGGGCACGAGGTCGAGCCGGTCGCCGGGGTCGCCGGCGGCATGCACTCCGCCGAGCTCGCTGTGGCCGATGCGATGACGCGCGCGGGCGGTAACCACTGGGCCGCAGCAGGGGGTTAGGCCTCCCGGCCGCCGGGCCGCCCGTGAAGGAGATCACTGGTGGGGCGAAGCAGTACGCCCGGAGGCCAACGGACTTAACGCAACGGAGGGGCAGGAAGATGACCAAGACGCTTGCGCTTGTCGGGGTGGGAATGCTGATCGCAGCCAATGCCTGGACGCAGCCGATCATGGACTACGTGAATGCGCCCGACGACTCGTACGCGTGGGAGGTGGCGAGCCAGGAGACGGTGGGGCAGACGACAGTGACGCACCTGAGCGTAACCTCCCAGACCTGGCGCGGCATCACCTGGACACACCGCGTGCAGATCGTCGTGCCCGAGGGGATGCAGCACCCGGAGACCGCGCTGCTGCTGATCACCGGCGGCTCGCCGGGCCGGGAGGAGCTGACCTTCCTGGGGATGGCCGCGGTCGCGGTGTCTGCGCCGATGGTGGTGCTCGGCGATATCCCGAACCAGCCGCTGTTCGACGACCTGCGCGAGGACGCGCTTATCGCCTACACCTTCGCGCAGTACCTCGAGAGCCGCGAGCCGGACTGGCCGCTGCTGTTTCCCATGACGAAGGCCGCGGTCAGAGCCATGGACGCCATCGAGGAGTACACCGGGGAGGCGTGGGAGACGCCGGTCAGCAGCTTCGTTACCACCGGCGCGTCCAAGCGCGGCTGGACCACGTGGTTCACCGGTGCGGTGGCGCCCGAGCGGCTCAAGGGCATCGCGCCCATGGTCTACGACAACCTCGACCTGCCCGCGCAGATGGCGCACCAGGTCGAAGCGTGGGGCGACTACTCCGTCATGATCGACGACTACACGGAGCGCGGCCTGCCCGACCTGCTCAAGTTCGAGGTGGGCCGTCGCCTCGCCGAGATGGTCGATCCGTACTCGATGCGCGACCGCATCACCATGCCCAAGTTGACGCTGACCGGCACCAATGACCCATACTGGCCGCTGGACGCCGCGAACCTCTACTGGGACGGGCTGGTGGGCCCGAACTACCTTCTCTATGTGCCCAACTCAGGCCACGGGCTGGACGACTTCATGCGCGTGGTGAACGCCCAGGTGGGCTTCTTCCTGTGCTGCACCGGGCGCGCGCCCCTCCCCGAGCCAAGCTGGGAGTTCGACGAGGGCCGCTACCTCAAGCTCACGATGGACCCGGGCGGCCCGGTAAAGCGCGTCACGCAGTGGACCGCGCACTCGGCCACGCGCGACTTCCGCGAGGCCCGGTGGGAGGAAGAGCCCGCCGCCGAGCACAACGGCCGCTACATCGCGCGCACTCTCTACCCGGACGAGGGCTATGCGGCCCTGTTCGGCGAACTCGTGTACGAGGTCGAGGGACGCGAGTTCCCGGTCTCGACCAACGTGCGCATCATCGGCCCGCGCTGAACCCGGACCGTCAGCCGGAAGTGACAGGGGCACCCGACTGCTCGGGCGCCCCGCGCGCGTTCGCGACGCTACCGCTTGCGCACGCTGTCCGGATCGTTGATCGCCGCGCGCAGGCGGCCGTAGACGTTGCCGTCGTAGAAGTCGCTGACATGCTGCCCCGACGGCACGAGCTCATCGACCCTCGCCAGCTCCTCCTCAGTCAGCTCGATGTCGAGCGACGTCATGGTCGAGCGCAGGTGCTCGATGGTGCGCGGGCCGATGATGGGCGACGTGATGCCCGGCCGCGTCAGCAGCCACGCGTGCGCCCACTCGGCCAGCGTCACCCCGCGCGCCTCGGCCAGCGGGATCAGCTCCTCGACTACGTCGAGCGCCGCCGCGGTGAAGCGGGTGCTGTCCGGTCCGTGGCTGGCGAAGCGCCCGCCCTCGTAGGGCTGCTCGCCCCTGCGGTACTTGCCCGACAGCAGCCCGTAGGCCAGCGGCCCCCAGGTGCACAGGGCGATGCCCTGTCGCATGCACATCCAGACCAGCTCGTTCTCGATGCCGCGATCGAGGATCTGGTACGGCGGCTGCTCGGCGACGAAGCGCGGCAGGCCGCGCGCATCGGAGACCGCAATGCCCTCCATGATGAGCGTCGCCGGCCACTTGCTGGTGCCGACGTAGAGGAGCTTGCCCTGCCGCACCAGCGTGTCGAGCGTCTCGAGGATCTCATCCATGGGCGTGGTGAGGTCCACGACGTGCAAGTAGAACAGGTCAATGCGGTCGGTCTGCAGGCGCTTCAGGCTCCCCTCGACCGCGCGCGTGAGGTGGTAGCGGCTCGCGCCGTGGTCGTTCTGCCCGTCGCCCATGGCCGCAACCGCCTTGGTCGCGAGCACCACGTCGTCGCGGCGGCCGTTCGCGGCCAGGACGTTGCCCAGCACCGTCTCCGAGATGCCCCGGCCGTAGACGTCGGCGGTGTCGATGAAGTTGATGCCACCGTCCAGCGCCTCGCCGACGATCTGCGCCCAGACCTCCTCGTCCTCCGGCCCGCGGATGTTCATGGTCCCCAGGCAGAAGCGCGACACGCGTGTGCCGGTCCGTCCAAGCTGCACGTACTCCATGCCGGTCACTCCCTTCAGGTCGTGTCTCGCGAGTATTCGCCTGAGGCGCGTCCGGCCCTTCTTCGCCAGGCGGCGAAGGTCGTGCGCGGCCGATGCGGAAGAGGTGACGCCAGTTCGGCGCGTTCGAGGAGGCATTGCGATGGAGACCATCGGCAGGCAATCGGCGGTCGCCACGGACCTGGGGAGCTACGACGCTCTGGTCTGCGGCGGCGGCCTGAGCGGGTGGGCGGCCGCGGTGGGGCTGGCCCGTGCCGGTCGCGGCGTGCTGCTGGCCGCGGAGCGCACGTCGCTCGGCCACGAGGTTTGGGCGGCGATGTCGATCTGGTCGCCACCGGACGCCACGCTGCCGGCCCCGGAGCTGTGGCGCGAGGTGCGTGACGCGCTCGAGGACGCCAATGCTGCGCGCGGGCCCTTAGTCGATCCGGTGGCGACCCAGGTGATGGTCGAGCGCATCGCGCAGCAGGCGGGAGTGCGCGTTCTCCTCCAGGTCCAAGCCCACCCCGGCGAGGAAGACCTCACGCTGCTTACGGGCAAGTGGGGGCTGATGGCCGCCCGCAGCGCGGTCGTGGTGGACGCCACGCCGCGCGGAACGCTCGCGGCGGAGTGCGGCGCAAGCTACGCCGCCACCGGCACGGACGACCCGGTGGTGCGCCGGGCGCTGATGATCCACACGGGCGTGACGGAGCCGCGGCGCGTCGAGGTGGGCGATGACCTGCCACTGCGCGACGGCGCCGTCATGGCCTGGCCGACGCTCTGGCCCGGCGACGTGGTGATCGAGGCCGAGCTGTCGTTGGCGACCGAGGACCTGTCTGCGCTTGACATCGAATCGCGTCGCACGATGGCCGAGATTGCAGCGCGGCTGCGCCGCGGCGACGAGGCCTTCGGCCAGGGGAGCCTGATGCAGATCGCGCACGACCCGATCCTGCCGCGCGAGCGCGTGCTCGTGGCGAGCGCCGACGGTACCGTGGTGGCCGAGGTCGAGTGCGACGCCGGGGCCTTCCCGGTCACCCGCGGGGCGATGCTGCCGGCGGGCACTGAGCGGCTGGTGGCGGCATCGCCGGCCGTAGACCTCGGGCCGCCGACGGCGCGCGCGTGCCATCACCCCCCGAACGCCGTGCGGCTGGGCGAGGCCGCGGCGGAGCTTGCGCAGGCTATGCTGGAGGGAGGCGCGTCATGACCCAGAACGCTGCCGAGGTGAGGGACCTGCTGCCGGGCGAGCGCGCGACCGTCGGGGTCGGCGACGAGGAGTTGCCGGTCCTCGCGACGACGCAGGTCGTCGTGGCAGGCGGCGGGCCGGCCGGGGCGATTGCCGCCATCGCGGCGGGCAGGCAGGGGGCGGATGTCATCCTGGTCGAGGCGCAGCCCTTCCTGGGCGGCGTGGCGACCGGCGGGGCCATCCACCTGTACTACTGGGGCCTGGGCGGCGGCCTGCAAGACGAGCTGGATCGCCGCGACCGCGACCTGGACGCGCGCATCTCGGCCGCCACGCGCGGCTGGCACCCCGAGGCCCGCAAGATCGAGATGGAGCGCATGGCGCTTGAGGCCGGCGCTGAGCTGTGGCTGCGCTGCTGCGTGGTCGGCGCGGTCATGGAGGGCGACACGGTCCGCGGCGTGGTCGTGGACGGGGAGCGGGGGAGGGGCGCCATCCTCTGCGATGTGGTCATCGATGCCACCGGCGACGCCGATGTGGCGGCGCTGGCGGGCGCAGATATCGAGATGGGCCGCGACGGTGATGGGCTGCTGATGGCCTACTCACTCACGCCGGGGATCAGCCGCGACCAGTGGCAGGTGTGGCACTCCAACTTCGACGCCGGCTGGGTGGACCCCACGGACCCGTGGGACTACGCGCGCGGCTTCCTGGACGGCCGCAGGTTCCTGTGGCGCGAGCCGTACGAGGAGGATAGCCGCCTCTGCTTCTGCGCCCCGGTGCTGGGCATACGCGAGAGCCGGAAGGTCGTAGGCGACTACGTGCTCACGCTCGAGGACCTCTTCCTGGGGAGGCGCTTCCCAGACACCATCGGCAAGACGCGCAGCCACTACGACAACCACGCCCGCGACTACGCCGCCGAGGGCGACCAGGCGCGCGTGCTCGTGGATGTGACCGGGAACTTCAAGACCGCGCTGGAGTCCGACGTGCCCTATCGGTCGCTGCTACCGCGCGGGATCGAGGGGCTACTGGTCGCGGGCCGCTGCATCTCGATGACGCACGACGCCGAGCAGGCGGTGCGCATGCTGAAGGACATGCACCGCATCGGCGAGGCCGCGGGGATCGCGGCGGCGCTGGCGGTGCACCACGGCGTGGCGCCCCGCGACATTGCGGTCGGGGACCTGCAGTGCGAGCTCGTCAAGCGCGGCGTGCTGACCGAGGGCGAGGCCGCGGCCGGCGCGCGGGGCGGCCTCGAGCGCCCGCTGCGGCCTGTCGATGAACTGATCGCTGCACTGGCGGGAGAGCGCCGCGCCATCGCCATGTTCGAGCTGTTCCTGCACGGCGACGCGGCCGCCTCGGCGCTGCGGGACGCTCTGCAGTCGGGCACTGCGGATGTGGCGCGCTGGGCGGCACTGGTATCAGGCGCGCACGGCTGCGAGGAGGCACGGCCGCTGTTGGTGGCGATGGTCGAGGAACGCGACCCGGGGATGCCCGGTCCCGGCCCGTTCGTGCAGCCGCGTTGGATCAGCGCACTGGCGTGTCTGGCGCGGATGCCGGCTGCCGATCTCACCGGGCTGCTCCTCGGGGTGCTTGACGAGGAAACCGAGTCCGGCGCCCACTGGCTCTACGCGCTCGAGGCGTTGGAGTGCATGGGTGATGAGGGCGCCGCGTCCGGCGTGCGCGCCTTCCTCGAGGGGCTGCGCGGAGACGAGCGGTTCTGGGGCGCCACAGCCGATCCCAAGCGCCATCCGGGATGGAAGTTCGAGATCGCGGCCGCCAGGGCCCTGCGCGCGATGGGCGATCCCGAGGGCGAGGCGATCATCCGCCGCTGTGCGGGCGATGCGAGACTGCCGGTGCGACGCTATGCGGAGGCGCTGCTGGGGTAGCGGCTATCCGAGGTCCTCGCCGCGCACCTGGAAGTGCTCGAAGCGATCGGCAAGCTCGCGGCGCAGGTCTGGCTCGACGCGTGCGGGCAGCAGGATCGACTCGCGCAGCCAGCGCACCGGGCACCCCTCCGCGCGGAAGAGCTGCACGACCCACGTGCTCGCGCCCAACTCGGCGAGCTCCCGGGCGATCGTCCGTAGGTGGTCGTGGCTGAGCAAGGCCGGGTGGAAGGTTGTGCGCAGCTCGTGCTCGACGCCTGACTCGAGCACAACCTGGACGGACTGTCGCGCCGCCCTGCCGCTGGCGGGGACCTGCGTGATGAGTTCGTACTCCTCGAAGGGCGCCTTGACGTCCATGGCCACGAAGTCCACGATGCCCGTGTCCAGCGCCTGACGCAGGGCCCGCGGGTCGAAGCCGTTGGTGTGCAGCGCCACCTCGAAGCCGAGCGCGGCGACCTGGCGAAGCGCGTCCGGGAGCTCGGACTGCATGGTGGGCTCGCCGCCGCTGAAGATGACCGCGTCGAGGAAGCCCCGCCGCGCGCCCAGCTCTTCGAGGACGTCCGCCCATGGCGTCATGCCGGGTGCGGTCAGGGGGGCCAGCTCGGCGTTGTGGCAGTAGCGGCAGCGCCAGGGGCAGCCCTGCAGGAAGACGACCGCCGACAGCCGCCCCTCCCACTCGACCGTGGTGAGCGGCTCGAAGCCCCCAACGCGCACCCTGGGGTGCGCCCCGGGCCGGGGGTGCGGCTCGGCCATTGCGTCAGATCCCCAGCTTCTTCTGGCCGGTCGGGTCCTGCCAGCCCGACGGCGGCTCGCGGAAGGCCCTGCGGTCGGCGTACTCGCTCTGCTTGCCGGCGTTCCACATGGACACGGGGCGATAGTACCCCATCACGCGCGTCCAGACCTCGCACCGGGTGCGATCGGAGTCGCTGAGTTCGGTGCCTGCCGCGATGACTTCGCTGTCGTGGTCCATTGCCGTCTCTCCTGTCGTGGTGCGATTCGCCGCGGCCTAGCCCGCGGCCTCCGTGGAGCCGTGCCTCTCGGCCAGCTTCTCCGCGTCACACTTCGGGCAGAACTGGTGCTCACCCGGCAGATAGCCGTGACGCGGGCAGATGGAGAACGTCGGTGTAATGGTCAGGTACGGAATCCGGAAGCGCTCCAGCGTGCGCCGCACGAGGTTCTTGCAGGCCTCGGGGCTGCTGATGCGCTCGGACATGAACATGTGGAAGACCGTGCCGCCCGTGTAGAGCCGCTGCAGGTCCTCCTGGTGTTCGAGCGCGCGGAACGGGTCGTCCGTCCAGCCCACGGGGAGCTGGCTGGAGTTGGTGTAGTAGGGCGCCTCGGCCGGGCCCGCCTGGACGATGTCGGGGTAGCGCCGCTTGTCCTCGCGCGCGAAGCGATAGGTCGCGCTCTCGGCCGGCGTCGCCTCGAGGTTGTACAGGTGCCCGGTCTCCTGCTGGAACTCGACCATCTTGTCCCGGATGTGCTCGAGCAGGTCAATGGCGAACCGGCGGCCCCACTCGTCGGTGATGTCGTGCTCGCCGCCTGTGAAGTTCGCGATGCACTCGTTGACCCCGTTCACGCCGATGGTGCTGAAGTGGTTGCGCAGCGTGCCCAGGTAGCGCTGCGTATAGGGCAGCAGGCCATTGTCGATGCAGCGCTCGACGGTTTTGCGCTTGAGCTCCAGGCTGTCGCGCGCCAGCTCGGCGAGGGCGTCGATGCGCGCGTAGAGGGCGGCCGGGTCGCCGCGCGCCAGGTAGCCGATGCGCGCGCAGTTGAGCGTCACCACGCCGACCGAGCCGGTCTGCTCGGCGGACCCGAACAGGCCGTTGCCACGGCTGAGCAGCTCGCGCAGGTCGAGCTGCAGCCGGCAGCACATCGAGCGCACCATGTGCGGCTCCAGGTCCGAGTTCAGGAAGTTCTGGAAGTAAGGGATCCCGTACTTCGCCGTCATCTCAAACAGGAGCGTGGTGTTGGGGTGCTCCCAGTCGAAGTCGCGGGTGATGTTGTAGGTCGGGATGGGGAAGGTGAAGACCCGGCTGCGCCAGTCGCCGCTGATCATCACCTCGAGGAAGGCGCGGTTGATGACCGCCATCTCTTCCTCGAGTTCACCGTAGGTGAAGCCCGCCGGTCCGCCGCCGATCTGCGGCTCCTGTTCCCGCAGGTCCTCCGGGCAGGTCCAGTCGAGCGTGATGTTGGTGAAGGGAGTCTGCGTGCCCCAGCGCGACGGGACGTTGAGGTTGTAGACGAACTCCTGCATGCACTGCTTGACCTGGTCGTGGGTCATGCGATCGGCGCGCACGAAGGGCGCGAGGTAGGTGTCGAAGCTGCTGAACGCCTGCGCCCCGGCCCACTCGTTCTGGAGGGTGCCCAGGAAGTTGACCATCTGGCCGACCGCGCTCGACAGGTGCCGCGAGGGCGCCGCCTCGACCTTGCCCGGCACGCCGTTGAAGCCTTGGTAGAGGAGGTCGCGCAGCGACCAGCCGGCGCAGTAGCCCGAGAGCATGTCAAGGTCATGGATGTGCAGGTCGCCGCGCCGGTGCGCCAGCCCGATCTCGGCGGGGTACACCTCCGACAGCCAGTAGTTCGCGGTGACCTTGCCCGCCACGTTGAGGATCAGGCCGCCCAGGGAGTAGCCCTGGTTGGCGTTGGCGTGGACGCGCCAGTCCGCCTCCTGGAGGTACTCGTTGACGGAGCCGACGGCGTCGATCAGCACCTTCTGATCGTCGCGCACGCGCTTGCGCTGCTCGCGGTACACGATGTAGGCGCGCGCGGTGGCGAAGTAGTCGCTGTTGATGAGCGTCTGCTCGACGATGTCCTGGATGTCCTCGACCGAGGGGCTGTCCGACCAACGACGATGCTGGATGACCTTGAGGACCTGCGCGGTGAGTACCTCGGTCTCGTCCTCAGCGAACTCCCCGGTGGCTCGGCCGGCCTTCAGGATGGCGCTCTTGATCCGGGCCGCGTCGAACGGCACACGCTGACCATCCCGCTTGATGACCTCCTGCAGGGCCAGCCTCGAATCCAGACTCATCGACGCGCAGACCTCCCTGGGCTCCCGCAGGTGCGGGCCGCGGTGTTGGTGCGTTGCAGGGCTTCATGCAGTGTGCTGTGACGGCGCCACTGTGCGTCACCAGGGGCGCAGGACCCACGTTCCCCACGTCCTGCGCGACCCCGGCCCGGGGTCAGCCAATGTCCTCTTCGCGGTCGGTCGATGCGTCCCTCCTCAGAGGCGGATCACGATCCTCCGGCATTTCGCGACCTCTCCGGGAGCCCTGTCCAGCTTCGGCCCCCCGAAGGTGCAACCACTTATACACTTTCGTCAGCAGCCGAGTCAAGCTCGGCGGTCAAGTCGCCGATTCGGGGCCTTCTCGGCCATCTGAGGGTGCCTTCACGCGCTCGCAAGAGCACGTAATGCCAGAGCCCGGCGTTGAACAGCGCCCAGAATGCGGCGGGCCAGTAGAAGTAGTGCGGGCCCCACACCCATAGCAGCGGGAGGTGCACCGTCACCGCCATGGCGAGCAGCCACCACGGCCAGGACTCGCGCACGTGCGCGAGGACGATCAGGCCCAGCGCGAGGATGGTCAGCGTACCCAGCGCCCAGAGCTGGGCAGGGACGGTCAGCAGTGCGAAGTTGCCGCCCACAAGCTGCGCGACGAGACCGTTGCCGAGCCCGAGGGCCACCAGCAGCCAGACCAGACTCGGCCGCCGGGCCAGGCGCACCCACGCGTAGATGACCAGAGAGCTGAAGACCGCGGCGACGGGCAGCCACGCGCCGCGGGACACCAGGATCGCATACGGCCGCGAGGCCAGGAGCATGACCGCCTTGCGCGCGTAGAACTCCGGCGCCGCGTGCTCGATGCCGCCGGCGCCGGGCACGAGCATCGAGCGCACCGCCACGAACGCGAGCACGAAGGCCGTGGTCGGCAGCATGAGTCTCCAGGCCAGGCCGGGCGCGAAGTGGCGGCGCCCGGTCTCCTCGTCGCGCGCGGTCAGCCGTAGCGCGCATCCCCCCCGTCGGAGGACCACGAGAAGGCCCGCCAGCAGCGGAACGACCACCGCCATCTCCTTGCACAGGAGCGCGGCAATCCACAGCGCTCCAGCCTTGGCAAGCCCGCGCGAGTCCTGTCCCTCCAGCCAGCGGTCCAGTGCCAGCAACGCAAGCAGCGACCCGAGCAGGCTGGTCTGGTCGGTCTGTGCGGGCCACCAGGCGACCACCGCGTAGGCCACCGGCGCCACCGACCAGTACGGGCCCTCGGGCGTCAGGCGCAGGTTGAACAGCAGCGTGGCCAGCAGCGCGGTCGGGAGCGCCACGCGCCGCGGGCCGGGGTAGATGCGCACAGCCAGAACGTAGACGAGCACACAGGCGGCGGCGTGCAGCAACCACGAGATGATGACGTGGCCCTGGAAGCTGTAGCCGAACAGGCGGTATTCGGCCCAGAAGAGCATGCTCGGCAGTGGCCGGTAGTAGGGCGGCGAGTCCGCGTGGATCCACTGTCCGTGCCACCAGCGCAGCATGTTCTCGGGCGTGGCCCACTCCGCCCACTGCATGATGCGCACGCTGTCCGGCGAATCGGCATAGTGCTGGAGGACGCCGGGGCTGAAGACGCCCCAGGCGGTGGCGGCCAGGCCGATGGCAGCCGCGATCGCGGCGCCGGTCAGGAAGCTCCTGCGGGTCAGTGTCTGGTGGCTCATCGACGCTCCCCAAGGGCGGGTGTCAGGCCGCGACATTATACCGCCCCGGGTCGCCGCCTTCAACGTCGGGCCCGACCCACCGGCGCAGGTTCGCGGTCATGCGGCGAGGAAGAGCCCGGTGCCGCATCGTACCTGCAACGCGGCGGCCCTGGAGATGGCATCGACAAGCGCGAGCTGGCGAAGGACGAAGCCGCAGTCAAGGCCGAGGTGGAGCGCAAGGTCCCGTTCATGCTGGATAGCGGCGGCTGGATTCCGTCCGTGGATCACTCGGTGCCGCACGACGTGTCGCTGGGCAACTACCGGTACTACCTGGACCTGACGCGCGAGTACATGAGCCAGGCGGCGTCCAGGCGAGAACGCTCGAACGCAAGTGAATGGTGATAGGATGAAGATCGGGCACCGCGCGATGAACCTGGGCCTGCCCATGATGGCGGCCATCGACGCCGCAGCGGAGATCGGCTACGAGGGCGTGTCACTGGTCGCCAAGGAGGATTGGGTCTGGCCGGAGGACCTGACCGCAGACCGTGCCGCTGAGATCCGCGCCCGCTGCGAGCGCCACGGCCTGGCGATCAGCGCGCTGACCGGCCGCTTTGGCAGCCTCATTGACGAGGGCGCCGATGAGCGCGTGCAGTGGGCCCGATCTGTCGTTGAGGCGGCAGCGACACTCGAGGCGCCCTTCGTCACCAGCCACATCGGCGTCATCCCGGAGGATCTCGACCGGGACGATGTCCGCGCCATGGCGGCGCGTGTCTCGCGGCTGTGCGAGCGCGCCGACGAGCTGGGCGTGACCGTGGCCGTCGAGACCGGGCCGGAGGAGGCGTGGGTGCTGCGCAACTTCATCGAGCAGGTCGGGTCTGACCGTCTGCGCGTGAACTACGACCCCGCCAACCTGATGATGCAGGGCTACGATCACATGGGCGGCGTTGACGCGGTCGCGCCCTACATCGTGCACACCCACCCCAAGGACGCCGTCCGCGAGGACGCCGACGGGCGACGCCAGCGGCCGCTGGGCGAGGGGGACGTGGACATCCCGCGCTGGATCGGCGAGCTCAAGCGCGTGGGCTTCGACGGGTGGCTGTGCGTGGAACGCGAGTCGGGGGAGGACAGGCTCGGCGACGCGCGGCGTGCGCTGGAGCTGCTGAGATCGCTGGTCTGACGCATGTCGATCCGGAGGGTGACCGAGATGAGACGACTTGCATGCGTCGTGGTGCTGGGCGTGCTGGCCGGGGGGAGCCTGAGTTGCCAGCCGGAGATCCTCGAGCAGCGGATCCGCGCGGGGTACTGTGGCGTGGCGACGCCGGTCGAACATGCGCAGGACCTGGCCGACCACGGCTTCAACGCCGTGTGGATGAAGATGAACTTCGAGGACCAGTACCTCGACGAGATGGCGGCCTGGGGCGGCGCCTGCGACGAGGCCGGGATCGCCTGGTTCGTTGTCGGGAACATGACCGGCGGCGCCGAACGCGCTCTGCAGGGCTACCGCCACGCGGTGGACGAGCAGGGCGCGACGCTCGAGATCGCCTGCCTGCGCGATCCAGCATTCATGGACCTGGTCCTTCGCGACAGGGCCAACGCCGCGCTGGACGCCGCCGAGCGTGAGGGCTACGAGCTGGCCGGGTTCATCCTCGACCCGGAGACCTATGGCATCCGCGGCAGCTACCACCGACTGCTGTGCTACTGCGACACCTGCTGGGCCGACTTCATCCGCGAGTACGAGATCGAGGGCGCGGGCGACGTGGCGGCCGGGGCGCGCATGATCTGGCTGACGCGCAACCAGCGCTACCTCCAGTACCAGGCTTGGATGGAGCGCGAATGGGAGGCGGTCTTCGCGGCCGTCGCCGACGACCTGCGGGAGCGCAAGCCCGATCTGCTGATGGGCAATTTCCACTACATGGACACGCCCTTCCACCGCGCGCTGCTGCGGGGGCTGGGCACCGAGGCCGCCCCCGCGCTGGTGGGCTGGGAAAGCCCGAGCTACACCGGGGGGCTCATCGACGGGGAGAAGCAGGCCGAGTACTACGCGAGCATTGGCGCGCACGCGGTGGACGTCGGCGGCCAGTGGATCGGCAAGCTCCTGCCCGAAGCCGCCGCCATCCACGCCTATCAGATGGCGCTGAATACCGCCGGCTACTGGCTGTTCAACTCCAGCACGCTCATGCTCAACTGGCAGGAGACCGAGCCGACCTCACCCTACCACCTGCCCCGGCCGGCTGAGGAGTACTGGGCGGCCTACCGGCCTACCAGCGGGCCAACGAGGAGATCGACCGCAAGCTGGCCGATCCAGACCACGCGTCGCCGCTTGACGTGGACCTGGGATCTAAGCTCGCCATGCCCGCGGTGCCGTCATTGCCGGAGGCCATCGCCGAGAGCCTCGCGCAGGACGCCCACCTGGTGCCGCTGCATCCTGAGGCCACGGAGCCGCCGGAGCTCGATGGGGGCGCCGCCTTCCGGCGCGCGGGGATGATGCTGGCGTGGCTCGAGGCGGGGGAGAGGCTACGCGGG
>JALGUI010000029.1 GCA_029820915.1 Candidatus Zipacnadia bacterium
GCGCGGTCGATGCCGCGTGGTGGTACGGAACCTTCGTCCGGGGCAGTGAGGTCGTGCTCGAGCGCGGCTGGGCCGACATCTCCGCGACCGTAGGGATGCTGCCGGGCGATGGCGGCGTCCGGCCGGCGGTGTCGGGCAGCATCGCCGTGCGCGACGCTGCGCTACGGCTGGGGGCGCTGGGCGGGCGGCGCATCCTGGCCGACGCCGACCTGACCGCCACCATGGACGGTGTCGAGATCCATCGCCTCGACGCGCGCATGGGCGGCCTTCGCGTCGCCGCGACCGGCTTCCTTGCCGACTTCAGCGACCTGTTGATCGATGTGTCCTTCGACGCCGAGGTGCTGCACCCGGAGGAGTTGCTCGGTCTGCCGCCGCCGGACGCCGACCTGGAGGCGACGCTCGGCGGGCTGGACGTCGCGGGCCCCTTGCTGGCGTCCGGGCGGCTGACCGGCCCGATCGCCCGAGCGAACCTGAGCGTGCAGGTTGGCGCGCCCGGACAGGTGCGCTTCGCCCGCGCCGACCTGGGCGAGGTGGCGGCCGGGCCGATCGACCTCCGCGTCGATCTGCTCGACCTGGCGTCGCCGAACGCGCGCCCGCGCCGAGGTCGGCGAGATCGAGGCCGTGGACCTCGAGCCGCTGCGCGCGCTGCTGCCGCCGGAGTTCGAGGGCGCGCCCGCCATCGCCCCGATCGAGGGGCTTCAGGCGGATGTGCTGTGGTCGCCCGAGGCGCCGCTCGCGCAGACCGAGCTGTCGCTGCCGCACGTCGCGGTGGGCGACCTGGCGCTGAGCAACCTGCGGGCGAACGTGGCGCTGGCGGGCGACGTCCTGTGGGTGCGCGACCTGCATGCGGAGCCGCTGGGCGCGCGGCTGACCGCAGACGCCGTCCTCGACCTGGGCGAACCGGCTGAGCCCTGGGCGTGGGCAAGCGGCGAGATCGCGCAACTCGACCTCGCGCGGCTGCCTGAACTGCCCGGGATGGAGACCGCGGAGGGCGTTGCCGGGACGGTCTCCGCGCGCTTCGTAGGGAGCTGGGAGGCGGGTGAGCCGCTGGTCATCGCACAGGCGACGCTGGACGAGCCCCGCTACGAGCAGTACGGAGTCGAGTCGGCGCGAGGCCTGGTGATCCTCGACGCGTCGAGCGTGCAGGTGCGCGGCGTCAGCTTCCAGGACGCGCTCGGGACCGGGTGGGCACGCGGGGTGCTGCCCCTCGGGGGGGAGACCGAGATGGCCGCAAGCTTCTCGGTGGCCGGCGTGGACCTGGGGATGCTCGCGGAGCGCTTTGAGCTTGAGGCCGACGGGCTGCGCGGCGAGGCCTTCGTGGCGGGTGATGTGCGCGGCACCGTCGAGGACCCGCAGATCGACGCGACCCTCCGCGCCTTCGAGGTGGGCTGGAACGACTACGGCGTGGACGCCGTCATCGGCGGGATCAGCGGCGGGCTGCAGGCGCTGCGCATCGAGGACCTCTACGCCTCGGCCGGGCGCATCGTGGCCCGCGTGGACGGCTCGCTGACCGAGATCGACCTGGAGGAAGGCAACGCGGTCATCGACGGGACGCTCGTGCTCGCCGGGCCCGCCGACCGCTACGCGCTGGATCTGGCCGAGCTGCAGGACTACGACATGGCCGGCGCGGTGCGGGCCGACGTCGAGATCGGCGGGACGCTGCAGCGCCCGAATGCGCGTGGCGAGGTGCGGCTGGACTACGCACATCACCAGACGGTCGCGACCGATGACGCGGTATTGCTGGTCAGCCTGGATGGGGATGTACTGCAGCTCGAACAGTTGCGAGTGCCGGTGGGCGAGGCGGTGGTGACCGGCGAGGCGAGCATCACGTCGCTGTATGACGAGCCGATAGTCGCCGTGACCGTCATGGCCGAGAACGTCGTGCTGCAGGACATGGCGCCATGGCAGGAGCTGGACGTGCCACTGAGCGGGCGGGTGAACCTCCCGTACTTGAGCGTCAGCGGCCCGCTCGACGACCTTAATGGCTTGGCGCAGATCGAGGCCGGCGATCTCGAGCTGGGCGGGCAGCAGATCGGCGGCGTCTCGGCGATGGTTGTGCTCGACGAGAACGCCATTATGCTGCACCGCACGACGCTGGCGCTGGCGGGAGGCACACTGTCGATCGACGGCCAAATGCGGCTCGACGAGTCGCGCGCCGTGTCCTCGCACCTTGCGCTGGCGGACGTGTCGATCCCGGTCCTGCTTCGCGTGGCGGTGCCGATCGCGAAGCGCTTTGCCGACGCGCCACCGGAGGAGCTGGCTGAGGATGAGCGGCCGCTGTCGAGGCAGGTGCCAACGCTGTCGGAGCTGATTGTGCAGGGCTTCCCCGACGTGCCGCCCGAGGAGTCGGACGAGGAGTCGGACGAGGAGTCGGACGAGGACAAGGGACCACTCTCGAAGCAGCTCGCAGCGCTGTCGATGCGGCTGACCGGCCGCCTGGACGCGAACCTGTCGGTGGCGGGCGAGATCCCAGAGGCCGGAGACGAGGAGCAGAGCCCCGAGGCGGCCATCGAGGCCGTCCTCGCCGCGCTCGCGGGCGAGGCGGACGTGTCGGTGCGCGACGCAGCCTTCGATGGCCGGCGGCTGCCGGACACGCGGGTGACCGCGAGTGTGGGGGAGGAGCCGGTCGTCGCTTTCGGGCTGGAGGCCATTGAGGGCGAGTCGCTGATCACCGCCGACGGTACCTGGCGGCCCGAGGGCGACATCAACCTGCTGGCCGACATCTCCGCCCTCGACCTGGCGAGCCTGCGCCCCTGGCTGCCGGCGAATGTGCCTGCCCTGGGCGGCCGGCTTAACGTGACCGTCCAGGCGACCGGCTCGGTGGGCGACCCCCAGATCGTGGGCAGCGTGGACATCCTGGAGCCCGAGGTGCATGGGGCGCAGTTCGACATCCTCTCCGCGCCGATCTTCCGCTACGAGGGCGAAGTGCTCGATGTGGACAGCCTGGTCATCCGTGAGGGCGACGAGGAGTTCTACGTAGACGGGAGGATCCCGTTCGACTGGGACACCAAGACGGTCCCGTCCGACGCGGAGCTTCAGGTGGTGGCGCGGGCCGACAAGACCGACCTGGGCATCTTCCCGCCCATCATCGCCGACGCCGCGGCGGCGGGGCGCGATGAGCCCGGGCCGCTCGCCGACGTGAAGGCCACCGGGACGCTCGACTGCCTCATCGAGATACGCGGCACGCCGGCGCGGCCGGAGCTGAACGGCCAGGTGACGATCAGCGCCCCGACGATTGAGGCGCCCGGGCTGAGCAGCCCCATCGAGGACCTGGCCCTTGATGTCACCTTCACGGGCGTCGGGGGAAAGACAGTCGTGGAGTTGGCCGAGCTGTCCGCGCGGGCCGAGAGCGTGACGCTCACGGCCGGTGGACGGGCTGAGGTGTCCGAGTACGGCCTCGCGCGCCTGCATGAGAATCAGTTCAGCTTCCGGGCGAGCATCGAGGCGCCGCGTCAGACCTTCGCGGACGCGCTGACCGTGCGCCGCCTGCGCGGGACGGTGACGCTGGAGACGGTTGACGCCGGCCGCCAGTTGCTGACGGTGGAGGACCTGGGGGCCGACTTCGGCGACGGAGACGTGCTGCTGAGCGGCACGATGGCGTTGACGAGCTTCATGCCGCAGGAGATGGCGAACAACCAGCTCGACCTGGTGCTGCGTGCCCGCAAGGCGCGGCCGCGCTACTCGAACCTGTTCCTGGGCACGGTGGACGGCGAGATCACAGCGCGCACGCCCGCGCCCGGAGAGCCAATGGCGATCACGGGGTTGATGACGGTGTCGCACGCGGTGTTGGGCATCCCCAAGTCCAGCGGCGAAGAACCGGGCGAGCTGCTGGGGATGCCGGACAGCTTCCCCGCGCTCGACCTCGACGTGACGCTGGCCATCGGGCCCGACGTGCGGGTGAAGACCACGGGGATGGTCGCGCCGCTGCAGCCGACCGACAGGGCCGTGTGGGTGCACGGGACGCCGCAGTGGCCCAAGATCCAGGCCCTGGTCGAAGTGCAGGAGGGCGAGGCGAGCATGCCGGGCGGTGCGCTCGACGTTGAGACGGCCGGCGTGCGCCTGCTGGTGCGGCCGGGTCTGGGGACGCGCCACAGGGACCCGCCCATCCCGCTGGACATGGACGGCCGCTTGTGGGCGACCGCAAGCCGGGCCCTCGAGTCCGCCATGATCGACGGGCGCGAGGTCGGGCCCATCGACGTGCTGCTGGAGGTCGATGGCACGCTGCCCGACAACATCCACGTCCAGGTCAGCTCGACGCCGCCGTTCGCCGAGGAGCAGATCTACGCGCTGCTGGGGACGGCGCCCTTCTCGGGCGGCTCGCAGCTCGCCGACGGCGGCGGCCTGCAGGACATCATGACCGAGCAGTTCGTGTCGGGGCTGGGCATGGCGTTCCGCCACTACATCTTCCAGCCGTTGGAGGAGGACCTCAAGCGGCTCCTGGGGCTCTCGGTCCTTGAGATGAACTTCGCGTACGACCAGCCGATGTCGCTGCGGGTCGGCGGCTACGTCATCGAGGACCTGCTGATCACGTACCGGACCTCCGTGATGGGCGGGAGCCAGGACTACGACCTGGAGGTCTCCTACAAGGTGCAGAGTCGGTTCCAGGTCGGGTTCAGCACCGACGAGACCGACGACAGCCGCATGTTCGTTGAGTATGTCTACGGCTTCTGACGCGGGCGGCCGCCCGGTGGCGCGTCCCGGCGCAACCCGCGGGAGGAGATGCTGTCTAAGGTGAACGGCGATGTCGGCGCCCAAGCCCATGACGCCGCCCGCCTCGAGGGCGAGGGCAACTTGATCGGGAACCCACAGCGCCCGGCCTTCGCGCAGGTGATCGCGGACAACTACGAGCGCATATTCAACGTCATATTCCGGCTCGTCAACGATCAGGAGGAGGCCGCGGATCTCACCCAGGACACCTTTGTCGCCGCCTATCGCGCCTACGGGCGCTTCCGGCACGAGGCATCGGCCTACACCTGGCTGTATCGGATCGCGGTCAACCTGACCAAGAACCGCTTCGAGAAGCAGCAGCGTGTCGATACCCGCGAGGCCTTCTCGCTCGACGCACCGATGCAGCTCAACAGCGATGAGGTCACGCGACAGGTGGAGGACTGGGCGCTGGCGCCCGAACGGGTGGCGGAGAACGATCAGCTCCGCGACATCATCCTGCGCGAGGTGGCCGCGCTCAAGTACGATTACCGCGAGGTGGTTGTGCTGCGTGACCTCGAGGGCCTGCGCTACCGCGAGATCGCGGAGGTGCTGGGCTGCAGCGTCGAGGCCATCAAGAGCCGGCTGTTCCGCGCCCGCAGCGTGCTGCGGGAGCGGCTGGAGGAGTTGCTGGAGGAGATCCCGTAGCGGCCACAGGGAACCAGGCGCGCGTGGCGGCGTGAGCGATTGCGCGCAGTAGCGAGGAGCATGGGATGCTTATGAAGCCGAGCGCAAGGATTGCGATCGCCGTCATGCTGCTGGCATGCGCGGCGGCGTTGGCCCAGGACGAGAACCCCCTCATCGGCGAAGTGGCGGTCGAGGGGAACGACTACGTCGCTCGCGAGCCCATCCTCGATGTCGTCAAGGATGTGCTCAAGGTCGGCGAGGAGTTCACCGACACGAAGGCGGCAGAGGCGCGCAGGCTCGTCTTGCGCATGGGCTACTTCGACGACGTCACGCTGTCCGTCGAACCGCTCGAGCAGGGCGTGCGCGTCGTCATCACGGTTGTCGAGAAGCAGCGCATCGAACAGGTCATGTTCGCGGGCAACACCGTGATCTCCGACGACGAACTCGCCGCCGCGATCCTCAGCCAGCCGGGCCACGTCGCCGACGAGCGGGCCATCGGCCGAGATGTGCGTCGCATCGAGGATTACTACGAGAAGAAGGGCTACATCGCCAAGGTCTCTGAGGCGATTGTTGACGCCTTCGGCGTGCTGACCTTTGTGGTGGAGGAGGCACGGCTCGAGGACATCATCATTGAGGGCCTCACCCGCACCAAGGAGTGGCTCGTGCACCAGGAGCTCCGGCTCGAGCCGGGCGAGTTGTTCCAGCAGGCGGAGGTCACCACCGGAATCCAGCGCGTCTACGGCCTCGGCCTGTTCGAGGAGGTGGATACCGACATCCGGCCCGGCCTGGAGAACCCCCTCAAGGACATCATCCTCGTTATCAAGCTGACTGAGGCCAAGACTGGGCGGGCGGCCTTTGCCATGGCCTACTCGAGCCTCGACGAGTTCGTGGTGATGCTGTCGGCCTCCGAGAGCAACCTGCGCGGGCGGGGCGAGCGGGCGTCCGTAACGGTCGAGCTGGGTGGGCGCGAGAGCTACGAGTTCAGCTTCTTCGAGCCTTACCTCGACCGCGGCGGCACCACGCTCGAACTCAACGTGTTCGATACCGAGCGTCGTCGTCGCTTCGTCGGCGGCGCCATGGTGTCGCTCGCCGACAGCGAGTTCGACGAGCGGCGCACGGGCGGGAACGTCACCGTGACCGGCCCCATCTCCGACCACCGGAACTGGAGCTTCCGCTTCCGCACCGAGGAGGTCTCGAGCTCGTTCTTCCAGGGCACCACCACCCTCCCTCCGGGCATCGGGCTGGTCCCCGCCGGCAACGGCGTTGAGCCCAGTGACCTGACCGGCGGCGGCGCCGGCACGACCGTGCCCGACGACCCCGACCTGATGCCGGACCTGCCCGAGCCGGGCGACCTGACCACGCCGATCCAGGTGGCGGCGCCTCTGCACCCGGGCGGGCGCGTGAACAGCTTCACGCTCGGCCTCATCGATGACACCAGGGACGTGCGCGCCAATCCGCGCAGTGGCGCCTTCAGCTCGCTGTCGTTCGAGCAGGCGGGTGGCCTCGTCGGCGGCGGGACGGAGTTCGGCAAGATACAGCTGGATCACCGGCGCTACCACGAGATCGGCGGCGGTGATGTGGTGGCGCTGCGCCTGATGGGCGGGACAACCTTCGGCTCTCCGCCGCTCTTCGAGTCCTTCAGCATCGGCGGCGCCAACACGCTGCGCGGCTACGAACTCGACCGCTGGCGCGGCGAGTCCCTGGCCCTGGCCAACGTCGAGTACCGGCGCCCGATCACCGATACGCTCACCGCCGTGGGCTTCGTGGATGTCGGGACGGCCTGGGGGGGCGCCTTCGAGACGGTGGTGCCGGGCTTCGAGATCAAGGCCGACGACCAGGAGTTCGCGCCACACGCCGGTGCGGGGGTCGGTCTACGCGTGGTCACGCCCATCGGTCCTATCCGGCTCGACATGGGCTGGGGTGAGGACGGGAGCAGGGCGCACTTCAGCTTCGGCCACACCTTCTAGGCCACAGGCCCGAGAGCCTGCCTTGCGCCGCGCCGGGATCCTCCCGGCGCGGCGCCGCACTAGGTGCTTACTTGCGGAAAAGCACGTACTGACGGCTTCGACAGGCGAGGGCGCCCGTCGTACGAAGCATTACACGAAAAGGCAAGAGGCAACCATGTCGTAGTGCGGGCGCCCTGCGCTCGCAGCGCGAGCGCCGAGGTCGCGGAGCGACCTCACCTGCACACGCCGTTGGGAGCAGATTACAGCACGCGAACTTCCGCCACCAAGCACTAGTTGCGTGGCGGCGCCTGAGGGGAGAAACCACCCGCCCGGGGTACTGTCTATGTTCCAGAGGGCGGAGGGGGCTTCCGCCGGTCCTCCTATCATGCCACAAGTCAGGGGACTACCGCATGCTTTCTTCGGCACGCTGTCCCGCGCGAGTGCTGGTGCTCGGCACGCTTGCGCTTCTGTTCGCTACGGCGTCCCATGCCCAGGAGCCGGCCCCGGCCGATCAGGGCCTTCGCATCGCGGTCGTCAGCCTCGCGCGCCTCGAGCGCGACTACACCTTGCTGCGTGCCCAGGAGCAGGTCCTCGGGCAGTGGATGCAGCAGCGGCGTACCTATCACGATGAGCTGGCGAACTTCGTCTTCCTCTCCTCGGCGGACTTCCAGGAGGTTGTCGCGCTCGTGCAGAAGCCGCGGCCGCTGTCTGAGGAGGACCAGGCGCGGCTGGACGAGTTGAGGCAGATATCCGACGAGAAGGATCAGCACTATGCTGAGTTGCGGGCGGCGACCGAGCGCACGCCGCAGGAGAGCGATGAGTTCAACAGCCTCCAGGATATCTACGAGGCGCGCCTGGAGGAGCTAGGCGCGCTCCGCGACGAGATCATAACGGAGCTGGGCGACCGGCGGCAGACCGCTGTGGCCGGGCTGATGACGAAGGTCAAGGAGGCCATAGTCGCCGAGGCCGAGGAGGGGGGCTACGCCCTCGTCCTGGACGCCGACATGGTGTTTCATGGAGGCGACGACATCACCGACGCCGTGCTCGAGCGCCTGAACTCCGAGGCTGAGGCGGCCGGCGGCGGTGAGGCGACCGGTGGCGGTGAGGCGACCGGTGGCGGCGAGGCGACCGGTGGCGGCGAGGCGACCGGTGGCGGTGAGGACGCCGGCGGCGGTGAGGACGCCGGTGGCGAGGAGGACGCCGGTGGCGGTGAGGGCGGTGGACAGGAAGGTGGTCAGGGCGGCGCCGAGTAGCAGGCTGCTCGCAGGCGCCATCACCGTGTTGGTGGTCGTCGGGGCGTTGATCGGTTGCGGCCACGACCGACCTGCGAGCCGCCGGCACGCGCCCGAGCCGCGCCGGGGCTATGCCTACACCGCGGTGCTGATGAGCCGTCACCCGCTCTACCACGCTCTGGCGGACCTCGAGGCCGCGATTGACGAACTCGGGGATGACGAGTGGGACCCGGTTCTCGAGCCGATCGATGAGCGCTTCGAGCAGATCGCGTTCCTTGAGAGCTTTGCGCTGGCGGACCCGGCCGAGCGTCTGGCGGCGCTGCGTGGCGGGTGGCGCGACGGCTACCCCGACCTCGACCTCGAGCCGGGCGCGCTGTCGCCGGACCTGCAGGCGCGCATCGACTGGGAGCGGCGTCGCGCCGCGCGCGTCGTGGCCGAGCGCATGGCGGCGGGCGAGGCGGCCGAGACCCGGCGCCTCGCGCAACTGCGCGCCGAGCTCGTCCGGGAGCACCAGGAGCGCCTGACCAACCTGCGCATCGAGGGGGGCCTCGGCGGCACCGAGCGCGCCGAGCGGGCCGAGCGAGAGCAGCTGCGCGTCTGGGAGACCATCGAGGCACAGCTCGAGGCGGAGCGCCAAGCGGGGCGCGAACTGCTGGCGGAGTTGGAGGCGCGACTCGGGCGTGAGGCGGGGCTGCGCATCGAGGCGGCGCAGCGGCGGGCGGACGACGCGACCGCCGCCCGTTCGAACGAGATGCTGTCCGCCGGCTCCGGCCTGTATGGCGAGATGATCGCTGAGATGTCGGCGCCCTGGGCCGGACCGCCCGGCGAGGAGGCGACGGCGCTGGGCCGGGCCGACGAGCCGAACGCCCGGTTGGCCGAGGCTGAGGGCTCTCGGCAGCGCGCCGAGGCGGTCCGCCGGGAGGCGGCTCGGGAACAGCGGTTGCGCCTGGTGCGCGCAGTCGGCCGCCTGAGGGCGCGCCTTAAGTCGGGCACGGAGACGGCGGCGCGGGTGGTGGCGCATCGCGACGGCATCGACCTGCAGCTTCTCCCGGGCGGGTCGGCCCGCGGTGAGAACATGACGGACACGATCGGGGACAAGCTCAGGGCTCTCTGGAGTGGGGCTGAGGGTCAAAGGAGTTGACGAGGGTGGCACAGATCTCCTTCAGGCTTGCCGAACTGGCCGAGCGCATCGACGGGGAGTTGCGCGGTGATGGCGAGGTTACCATCATCGGCGCCGCCCACATCGAGGAGGCCGCCGCCGGCGAGATCACCTTCGCCGACGGGCCCAGGCTGCAGCCACAGTGCGATGTCAGCAGGGCCTCGGCGCTGATCGTGCCGCCGGACCTTGAGGTCAGCGACAAGCCGTTCATCGTGACCGAGGACCCGCGCCTTGCCTTCTCGAAGGTCCTCGAACTCTTCGCGCGCGATAGCCGGCCCTCGGCGGGAGTCCACCCGACCGCGGTCATTGGCGAGAACGTGAGCCTGGGGGAGGGCGTGAGTGTCGGCGCGCACTCGTACATCGGCGATGACACCAGCGTCGGCGACCGCACCGTCGTCCACCCGCTCGCCTACGTCGGCCCCGAGGCGATCATCGGGGCGGACAGCGAGATCCATCCCCAGGTCTATGTGGGCGCGCGCGTCCAGATCGGAGATCGCGTTGCCATCCACGCAGGGGCCGCCATTGGCCCCGACGGCTTCGGCTTCCTGCAGACCGAGCAGGGCCACCGCAAGATCCCGCAGATCGGCACGGTCATCATCGAAGATGACGTCGAGGTGGGCGCCAACGCGACCGTCGATCGCGCGACCGTCAGCGTCACGCGGATCGGCGCCGGCACCAAGATCGACGACCAGGTCCACGTGGCGCACAACTGCGTGATCGGCCGCAACTGCCTGCTGTGCGGCCTGGTGGGAATCGCCGGCAGCACCACGGTCGGCGACAACGTCGTGATGGGCGGCCAGGCGGGGGTCAACGACCACGTCGAGATCGCCGACGACATCGTGCTCGCGGCGCAGGCGGGTGTGTTCGGCAATCTCGAGGAGCCGGGGATATACTCCGGCTACCCCGCGCGGCCGCACGGCGAGCAATTGCGCCTCATGGCGCTGACGCGACGCCTGCCCAAGCTTGTCGATCGCATCAATGAGCTCGAGAGCATCGTCGCCGAGCTGAGGGACCGCCTCGGCGAGACGGGCGACGATGAGCGCGTCTGAGGTGGGTCTCGCGCAGGACAGGATGCCCGCACCCGGCCCCTCGCTTCCTCGACGCAGCCCCGGCGTATGCGGCCCTCGCGGCAGCCGCCGGGGCGCGCATGTACGCGCGTGCCTCCTCGCCTTGCTCGCCCTGTCACTGCCGCTGTCGGCACCTGCGGACCGCGTGCTGGCCTTCACCGCCAGGAGCGGGTCCATCGGCGACGTGGCGACCGCCGAGGTCCTCGCCGACGGTGTCGTGGTGATGCGCCTGCGCGCCGCCGAGGCCGCCGTGCTGTCGGGAAAGGCCGAGGCCATCGCAGACCGGCTCGCGGAGCTGGCGCTGGCCGGCCTCACCGCCGACCGACTCGCCGTCGAGAAGGTCCAGGGGCAGTGGGCACTGCTTGCTGCGGGCCGGCTCGTCGTGATGGCGGATGCCGAGACCGCGGCCGCCTCCGGGCTCACGCCGCGGAGCCTGTGCGAGAGCTGGCGGGCCCACCTCACCGACGTCCTGCAGCGCCCCTACCTGGCTGTCGATCCGCGCGACTTGATCCTCGTACCGTTGGGCGAGAGCCGCACGGTGCGCTATGGCGGGACGATCGCGACCGTCCCCGCGGTGGAGGCGATGAGGCCCGAGATCGTCTCGATCGAGGTGGACGCTGATGGCGGGCACATCGTGCTGCGGGGCCGGTCCCCGGGCACAACCGTGCTCACGCTGCGGGTCGGAACCGCGGAGCATGCGCTGACCGTCGAGGTGAAGAGGTGGGCCGCGCATCTCGTGGACCGCGCCGTCGCCCAGGTCATCGGCACATCGCTCGGCGGGCAGATGGCCGAGGTGGCGGCGCTCAACGCCGTGCTCGCCGCCATCCGCGCGGAGGCCGGCGCGGCCGTGCGCATCGTGCGGAAGGCCGCGACTCCAACGGGCTACACCATTGCCCTGCGGGCGGGCGGCCCTGACTTCATCCCGGTCGCGGGGGAGATCGACGTTGCGCTGGTCGGCGGGCTGTCACGGATGCCGATCGCCCAGGCGTTGCTGATGAGCAACTACCCGGAGAAGGTGACCGGCGTCGGCGCACTGATGCGCCAGCCGCTGAGCGTCGGGCGGCCGGCGCGCCTGATGTGGCACCACAAGAACTACGCCGGCCGGGCGCTCGTGCTCGCCGTGCGCCTGATCAACGGCGGGGAGGTCCCCGCGCGCCTGCGCGTGGGCTGGGCCGACGCCGGACCGGCGTCCGACGAGATATTCGTCGGCTTCAACGCCATGCTGCGCTACTGGGGCACCATCATGCGCGGCAATGGCTTCGAGCTGACCGTCCCGCCCGGCAGCGTCTTCGAGACGGCCGCCATCCCGATGGGGCCCGCCGACGTCGTCAGCGGCCTCATGGACATCACGCCCGATGAGGGCGCGGACCTTTACGTCGAGGTCATGGGGCGCGAGCCCGCCGACACGCCCGTGGGCTTCGGCCGGCTGCGCCAGGCCGGCGACCCGCTGGCGGTGACGCCGTACGAGTTCCCGGCATCGCTCGAGCACGAGCTGGTGTACGAGGTGGGCGGCCGCCACGCGCACTTGAGCATCGGGCGCGAGGACGTGGTGAACGAGCAGGGCATCGCGCTCGCCGGCGCCTACGGTGTGCTGCACAGCGTGCGCGTGACGATGAGCAACCCGGGCGCCGCGCCGGCGCGGGCCGAGATAGCCGTCCGCGCGGGCGGCGGCGTCGCGCGCGCCATCGCGGTCATCGACGCGACCGTCATGCACACCGACCTGCTCGGCGCGGGCCAGGAGCACACCTTTGCGCGCTATGACCTCGGGCCGGGAACCGCACGCACGGTGGGCGTCCGGCTCATGCCCGCCGCGGGCTCGAACCTGCCTCTGACGCTCACCGTCCGCGGCCACACCCGCTGACCTCCCGGTCGGGAGGAGCGCCGTGCCCACGCGGCGAAGGGCCGCGCCGAGCCCCAGCACCCGGATGTGGCGGTGAGGCCAATGCTGGACGCCGGCAGCGACGCCACCCCAGGCGGCGAACCGGGCGCGGAGCGCGGGCGCGCCCTGACCGTCCGGGCGCTGGTCATCGCCGTCGGCCTGCTGGTGCTGGCCAACATCTGGATGAAGTACGCCGCGCTGATCACCGTCAGCGCGCAGGTGACCATGAGCGTCCCGCCGATCCCCGCGCTCATGGGCCTCGTCATCCTCATCGGCCTGGCCGCGCTGCTCCGCCGCCTGTCCGCGCGCCTGGCCCTCACCCGTCGCGAGCTCCTGACCATCTACGTCTTCCTGACGCTCGCGGTCGCCCTCACCTCCGGCGGCGCGCTGCGCGAGTTCATGCCCGAGCTGACCGCGCTGCAGTACTTCGCCTCCCCCGAGAATGGCTGGGACGAGTACGTCCCCCACCTGCCCTCCTGGCTCGCGCCGAGGAACGCCGAGGTCGTGCGCGGCTACTACGAGGCCACCGAGGACGGCGTGCCTTGGGGCGCGTGGCTCGTCCCACTCGCGTCGTGGTCGGCCTTCTTCCTGCTGATGCTCGGCGGGATGCTGTGCGTGGCCATCCTGGTCTACGACGACTGGGCCTCCGGCGAGCGCCTGCAGTTCCAGGTGACGGAGCTGCCGCTGTCCATGACCGCCCCGCCGCACCCCGACCGCCGCATCCCGCAGCTCTGGCGCGACCCCGTCATGTGGGCCGGCTTCGGGCTCGCCGGGCTGCACAACCTTCTGAACATCCTGCACGCCTTCAACCCGGGCGTGCCCGCGCTGGGCCTGAGCTACCCCATCGGCGCGCTCTTCACCGAGCGCCCGTGGAGCGCGTTGGGCAGTGTCATCATGCACCACCGGCCCGAGGTGCTCGGCTTCGGCTACCTCATGCCCCAGGAGGTCGTGGTCTCGTCGCTGGTCTTCTACGCGCTGATCGAGGCCGAGTCGGTCGGCGCGCTGGCGATCGGCTACGACATCCCAGAGTTCCCGCACTTCGAGAGCCAGGCCGCCGGCGCCTTCGTGGCCTTCGCGCTCATCCTGATCTGGCGGGCGCGCGGGTCGCTCGTCGCCGCCTTCCGCGGGGCCTTCACCGGCCGGGGGCCCGCCGTGCGGCGCTGGGCGGTGTGGGGGCTGCTGATCAGCGC